>NZ_JBEOZU010000068.1:0-56302 GCF_040298185.1 Streptomyces sp. NPDC001634
GCCGGCCCCGGCCGCGGCACCGGCAGCCGCCACACCGCCGGCGTCCCCCCTGCCCGGGGAGCGCGAGCCGCAGCAGGCCCCGGGGCCCTACCACCCGCCGCGGGCCTACCAGGCGCAGCCGCCGACGGGGGCCGTACGCCGTCCGCGGACCGGTGCGAGCACTACCCCTCGCACCCGCAAGGCGCGGCTCAGAGTGGCGAAGGCCGACCCGTGGTCGGTGATGAAGGTCAGCTTCCTGCTCTCCATTGCGCTCGGCATCTGCACGATCGTGGCGTCGGCGGTGCTGTGGATGGTCATGAACGCGATGGGCGTCTTCTCGACGGTCGGCAGCACGATCTCGGAGGCCACCGGCTCGAACGAGTCGAACGGCTTCGATCTGCAGTCGTTCCTGTCCCTGCCGCATGTCCTGATGTTCACGACGATCATCGCGGTCATCGACGTCGTCCTGGCGACCGCCCTCGCGACGCTCGGCGCGTTCATCTACAACCTCTCCGCGGGCTTCGTGGGCGGCATCGAGCTGACGCTGGCCGAGGACGAGTAAGAACGCGGTCGCAGAGCGCATCCCTGTCGGCGATGCGCTCTCTTGACTTCCGGCCGTCGCCATCGCGGTCCCGGGCAGGATGGAGCCCGCCCCCTGACTATCGATTTTGGGACTTCCCACCTCGTGCGCTAATCTTCAGGGGTCAGCGCGCGGGACACACACCGCAAAGCGCGGCGGGGCTATAGCTCAGTTGGTTAGAGCGCATCCCTGATAAGGATGAGGCCACAGGTTCAAATCCTGTTAGCCCCACAGATGAAGATCCGAGAAAGCGGGCGTTCCCGATGGGAAACGCCCGCTCTTCGTTTTGGGGCTCTGCTGCGGCCTCAGGGAGCTGGTTTTTCGGCGGCTGTGTCAGCGGCGTCTTGGACCCCGGCACGCACATCTGCCGCGTTGCCGGCGCTCTGCCCCAATCTCTCGGACCTCGCAGCTGCGCGCACCGGACCCTGTTCGACTCGGACAGGACGCGCTGCTTGCGGTCGATCCGATCCGCTGAGCAGGTCGTGGTCCGGCCGCTTCACATGACCGATCCGAGCCGTGGCCGTGCAGTGAGTGTCACGGCGCCGGCCGCGGCCCGCGTCAGTTCCGGACGTCCCAGGACGTCTGTGCTGTCGACGAACTGGTCCACCGCCCCGACCACCGGCAGGTCCCGCAGGGCCGGGTCCTTGATGCGCGCCGTCAGCGCCTGCGTGAAGCGTTCGGCGCGCAGTACGCGGAACGGTCGGGAGTGGTAGGCGCGCGTGGTCGGGTCGACCTGATCGGTGAGTTCCAGCTGGTTGTGCATGAGCGCGACGATCTCGTACGCGTGGGCGAGGTGGTCTTCGCGGGTACGCCAGTCCGTGGCGGCGAGGGCGGCGGTGAGTACGGGGGTGAGCCGAGGGGCGGTGGGGGTGCGGGCGAAGGCGCTGCCGAGCCATTTGCCGTACGGGGGGTAGCGCCGGTCCATCAGCAGGCAGAGCCGCATGAGGTCGCGGACCAGGCGCGCGGCGATGACGGCGGAGCCCAGTTCGTCGCCGACTTCGCCGCAGCGGCCGACGAAGGCTTCTTCCTGGGAGACGCGCTGCCACTGGCAGGCGAGGACGTGGAGCCAGATGTCGTGGGGGTACCAGCGCAGGGCGGTCCGCAAGGGGGAGAGGACATGGAGACCGTCGTGGAAGACGGCGCCGGCGGTCACCTCGGCGAGGAGCTGGGTGGGCGTGGCGAGCCAGTCGGCGGGGGTGATGCCGGATGCCGGGTCGAAGCCGAGGGCGGCGGTGAACCAGGAGGAGACGCTGGTCACTTCGACGCGGTGGTGAACGGGGCCGTCGGTGACCTGCATGACGCGGATGTCCCCGTCGCCCGTGGGGGCGAAGTGGGTCGGGTAGCCGTGGAAGATCTTCGGGAGGTGTTCGGCGAGCACATGTCTGATGTGTGCGGCGTGGCGGGGCACGTCATGGGGGTGGAGGAAGAGCTGCAGGCGCGGGCCCCATTCGTGGTCGGCGGAGCGTGCGGTGTCGTAGCCGAGAACTTCGGAGCCGCTGCCGATGCGGGCCCCGGAATGGGGAATGCCGGGGGCCGCTTCCTCCAGCAGGGGGCGTACGGCTTCGGTGTAGAAGCGGCGGGAGAGTTCGAGGCCGGGTATGAAGGCTTGCATATGTGCTCGGCTCATGCCGGGACACCTGCCCCGGTTGTGCCCGGTAAAGCACGGGGCTTTCACGCCTCCGCCACATTGCTGCCGCCTCGTCTGCACCGAGGCCGGTGATCGGGGCCGCCCGCGTGTCGGCCGGCTCCCGGTCGTCGCCGAGGCGCCTCTGCCGGGCCGCACCCGAGCCGTGGTCCTCAACGTCACCGCATACGTTTCGCTGTCGATCAACAACGGTCTGTGTCCAAAGGCCGGTGAGAGTACGGCTTCAGTGAATCTGTACATCGAATGCGCAACCGCGGCACGGCGTGCGAAGAATCTGCACAAGTGCCTGCCGGATGTTGCTCTCTTGGCGTCGAGTGTCCCGTTCTCCATCCCGGTGGCAAGACCAGTCACGTCCCCGGTACCGAGCAGCATGTGGAGAAGCCGCCCTCAACCCGTGTGCACGCCTGCACGAATGCGTAGCCTGCGGGTTCAACTGCCGTGATGGGAGTGCCGATTGATTGGATGCCCGGCGCGCTCCGTGCTTTCATCCTTTGCGCCGCGGGCGTCTCGCGAGGGTTTCCGGGAACGGGTGTCGCTCGCCCGCGGTGGCGGCCCGCCACCTGTCCCAGCCGGGCCTGCTCCCCCCTTGTGGAACATCCATGCGAAGGGAAGTCTGATCATGAATTCCGCTCCCCGTATCCAGACCGCTGAGATCTCCGACGCCGAGCTCGACAACGTCTCCGGCGGCCTGAGCCCGCATGCCGGCGTCATCGTCGGCCCCACGGCGGTCAGCGACTCGGATGTCCTGGCTCAGATCGGCGCAGCCCAGAGCGAGGTCCTGGGCACCGTCGGCCAGTACCACCAGGCAGGCTTCAGCGTCTCCTTCTGATCTGCGGCTGAGCGCCGGTCAGTGGGCCCTGGGCCACAGGTCCGAATCCTGTCAGCCCCACCAGGGAAAAGGCTCCCAACCGATCAAGGTTGGGGGCCTTTGGCATCTACGGCTGACATCAGCCGATGAGTGGATCTTCCAACAGCTCGGCGAGCAGGAGACCCGTCGTGCCGGAGGATCGCCTGAGCGACCTTGGGATGCACCTCCGGGAAGGCCGGCTCTTGCAGCTTCCGACGCCCGACCGCTGATTTCTGGCCATGCCGTACGGCATTGGCGGCTCATGTCACCATGTCAACGGCCCGGCACCGTGAATCAGGTGCCGGGCCGTTTGCCATGCGGGGCGTTGTACGCAAGATCGCCGGTGGTGCGTCCGCGATGGCGGTGGGTGGTGGGGGGTCGTTGGCGCGGCGGGGAGAGAGGTGCGGATCAGCGCCTGAGGTGAGTGGGCGGCTCGAGGTGGCCGGCGGGTTCGGAGAGGGGCCGGCGGGCGCGAGGGATGATCTGGCCCGCTGTGAGGGTGTCCGCGTGGCGTCGGTGGCGGCAGGCCGGGGCGGAGCCGTGGGCCTCGGCGTGGATGCGTTGCTTCATCGTGGGAGGCAGCGACCGGCCGCGGGACCATCTGCCGTGGGCCGGCCTCGGGAGCATCACGTGCGTCCCGGTGTTGCGCGCCGGCTGGGTCTGGGGCACGGCGGCCTGGGCGGCGGTGGCGGTGGTGGAGACGAATCCGAGCGCGGTGCACAGCGCCAGGAAGGCGGTGACGACGGCGGTCCACAGCTTCATGACCTTGTTCCGGGCCATGGCCCCTCACTTTCGGGTCGGGCGATTTGCGTACTTTCCTCATGATGTGTAAGAGGGATCCGAAGTGGTGGACCAACGCCCGTGGCGCGTCGTTCTTCGGATGAACACCACCCGGATGGACGCACAAGGCCCGGAAAATCCATGAATGGCGAGGGAGGGCGGTGAATGTCACAGCCTGTGGGGGTGCGATCACCGGCAGATCGGAGCGATCCCGTCCGGTTGTACTGCGGTATGCCGGAGGGGAGTTGAGGGCCGACGCAGGTCACCGATCGATATCGATCGGTGTGTATAGTCGGGCGCCAGAGGTCCCCTACGTCAAGGAAAGACGAGGTCGCGCGGTGAAGAAGCTTCTCCTGGTCGCACTGGCCGCCATCGGCGGGCTCCTCGTGTACCGCCAGATCCAGGCGGATCGCGCCGAGCAGGATCTGTGGACGGAGGCGACTGACTCCGTGCCCACGGGTTCGTGAGTCCCGCCAGACAACAGGTTCAGAGCAGGCCCCGACCGCCGATGCGGTCGGGGCCTTGTGTTGCGCCGGGTGCGGACGGGTCGTAAGGGGCGATCGCCCATGGCGTGCGGTCCTTACATCGTTTCGCGTGAGCGGAGAAAACGCTTGCGATGGCACATTCGATGCCCTTGGGGGGAACGTTTCGGCCGCTCGTCCGCAATGCGCGGATGCCGCCGTGGCGTGCGGGGCAGGATGGGCGACGGCCGGCAACGGTCCGGGGCTACGTACGGGGGTGGCACGTGATGAGGCGGCGTACGGAGGCGGGGCGCGGGCACGTCGGGCGCGGTCGGATGCCGGCGCGCGTGACGGTGGCCCTGTGTCTCGCGGCGGCGCTCGGCGTGACCGTGACGCTCCCGGCGCGGGCCGCCCAGGCCTCCGCGGCCGGTACGCCGACCCCGTACGCCTTCGACCGCGACGCCAGGAGGGTCGAGGGCGCCGCGGGCACCACGGACGCCGTACGCCTGGATCCCGGCCGTACATACCGCAGTGGCCTGCCCGTCGCGGGCAAGCGCTACTACCGCCTGGAACTCGACGCCACCACCAACGCCTACGTCTCCGCGACGGCCGTCCCCCGGCCCGGGGCGGCCGTCTCCTCCTCCGACGGCCTGAAGATCTCCCTCCAGGACGCCCACGGCACCACCTGCTCCTCCGGGACCGCGTACTTCGGCCCCACCCAGAGCCCGCACCCGATCGCCGCCCTGGCCTCGCGCGAGACCGGCCCCGGTACGTTCGTGTGCAAGGGGGCGGGGGCGTACTACGTGGTCGTCGAGCGGCGCGACCTGTCCGCCTCCGCGCCAGGCGACTGGGACCTGGAGCTGGACTACGCGTCCGAGCCGGCGCTGCGGCAGACCGGTGCGACGACCCCGCCCGGAGCCTGGAACTCCGCGACCCCCGAGGCCGTCCTGGGCGACGCCAGGAGGCGCGCGGGCGGGGCGGGCTTCGCGGCGGCGAGCGCCCTGGGTCAGGGCGTATGGCAGGACGCGATCAAGCCTGGGCAGACCCTCTTCTACAAGGTGCCCGTCGACTGGGGCCAGCAACTGTCCGCCACTGTCGAGATGGGCAGCTCCACCGGCGGCGACGGCTACGTGGGCACCGCCCTGGCCATGTCCCTGTACAACCCCGTCCGCGCCTACGTCGACGACGCCGACGCCGGTTACAGCGGCGCCCAGACCTCGGCGGCGCTCGAACCGCTGCCGCCCGTCGACTACGCCAACCGCCATGCCGTCGGCAACCGTGTGAGCGGGATGCGGTTCGCGGGCTGGTACTACCTCGCCGTGCACCTCGGCGCACCCGTCGCGGTCCGCTTCGGGAACGGGCCGTTCGGGCTGACGCTTCGTGTGCGGGTGAACGGGACGCCGAAATCGGGGCCTGCGTATGCGGGGCGGTCCGCACCGCGCGGCGTGTTCGAGGTCACGGCGGCGGACCGGGAGGTGGCCGCGGCGGCCGGGACGGAAGGGAACGGCACGGGAGGCGGCTCCGCGGGGCCCAGGGTGACCGCGTCGGGCAGCGGCAGCGGCAGTCCCGACAGCGCCGACATCGGAAAGGGCGGAGGAGGCGGGGACACCCGCACGATGCAGCTGGTCGCGGCGGGCGGGATCGGCACCGGGAGCGTACTGGTCCTGGGGCTCGGGGTGTGGACGCTGGCCGCGCGGCGGCGGGCGCGGGGCCGATGGGCCGGATGACCGCCGCTCAGATCCGCGTGAGAGCCCAGAACCCCACGATGTAGCAGGCGAGCGCGAGGAGCAGGACGGGCACGGCGACCTTCGCCGGAGGCCCCGGGCGCCGCGCGGCCCGTCTTCTGCCGCGCCGCGCGATCTGCCGCGGCTGTGTGGCGGCGTGCGGGGACGGGACGGCGTACGCGTAGGACGCGTACGCGGACTGATGCACCGCGGCAGTTGGGGTCATGGACGGGCCGAGGGAGGGAGCCGTGTACGCCGGGGCCGGGACCACGACCGCGGCGGGTGGAGTGGGCGGCTGCTCGGGCGGCCGCGGCACCGCAGGGAACGCCTCTCGCGGCAGCGGTGGCGGCAGATGGAAACTCCCGGTGTCCGACATCGTGGCCGGCCGCGGGGGCGGTGCCGGATCGACCGCGGGTCTGGGCGGTACGACGGGGGGCGCGGACTCCGGCCGTTCAGCAGGGGGAGGAGGCGCGGGCGTGACCGCGGACATGCCGGTGCCGGGGGCTGCGGGGGCGGTGGTCGGCCGCGGGGGTATCGAACCGGCCGTGGGCCGTGCCGGTCCGCTGTCCTCCGTCCGAGGGGTGCCTGTGTGGGGCGCCTGCCGGGGCGTATCTGCGGTGCCGGACGGTGTCTCCTCCGGGGCCCGGCCGACGGATGGCGTTGCTTCAGCCCCGACGAACGCCCCGCCGGACACACCGCCCGAGGTGCGTCCCGGACCCGTCCCGGAGCCCCCAGCCACCCCGGACGCCGTACGCAGCGGCCCCTCGGGGCCGAACCCCGCCGGGAGCGGCCCGAGTTGGTCGAAGATCTCCACCTGCTCGTCGTCGGGGCCCGGCTCGGGCAGCAGCTCGGCGGCCGCGGTGAGCGCCTTGCGCGCCCCCGTGGCGGTGCGGAACCGCGCGGCCGGGTCCGGCTGCAGCAGCGTCGCCACGACCTCCCACAGGGGCCCGGGTATGCCGCGTGGCGCCCCCGGTGTGCCGTTGGCCACGAAGTGCTCGATCAGCGCCCTGGTGTCGGGCTTGGCGCCCTCCAGCAGATACACCGCGACCAGACCCACGGCGAACAGATCGGCGCGGAAGTCCGGCTCAGCGCCCATCAGTTGCTCGGGCGCGAGGTAACCGGGCGTGCCCACCACGTAGTCGGTCTCCGTCAGCCGTGGCTCGCCCAGGCGCATCGCGATGCCGAAGTCCGACAGGCGCAACCGGGGCCGGGCGGTGCCGGTGGCCTCGAGGAGCACATTGGCGGGTTTGATGTCCCGGTGCACCACGCCCTCCGCGTGCACGGCGGCGAGCCCGGACAGCAGCTGGTCCAGCAGGGTGCAGACGAAGGCGGGCGGCAGCGGGCCGTAGTCCCCGACCAGGTGGACCAGCGAGCCCCCGCCGACCAGGTCCATGGTGAACAGGACCTTGTCGTCGTCGGCGGCCCAGCTGGCGGGTGCGAGCACATGAGGGTGGTCGATGCGCAGCGCCTGCTCGCGCACGAACCGCAGCAGCGAGTGGGCGTCGCTCTGCTGCAAGACCTTGGCGGCCACATAGCGGCGACGCCGGTGGTCCCAGGCGCGCCAGACCGCTCCGACTCCCCCGCGCCCGATGGGGTCGACCAGTTCGTACCGTCCGGCGAAGACCTCACCCATGGTCGTGTGTCGTTCCCCCTTCCGGACGGCGATGAGGACTCCCGCGCACCCCCCGGCGCGAGAGTCCCCGGCGGCCGAGGCGCCGGCTTCAGTTCTGGTGGGACTGGTAGTGGGCGACCGCGTCGGAGGTGCGGCCGGCGCCGTACACCCGGAGGAACTCTGCCAGTTCCGGGTGGGTCGGGGCGAGGGTGTCCGCCGCCTCGATGATGTCCCCCGCCGCCGCCACCGAGCGCAGCAGCGACTGGATCTCGCGGACCACCCGCTTGACGGTGGGCGCACCCGAACTGCTCGTCGTCTGCGTGGTGTTGCTGAGCACGGAGCCCCCCTGCGACTTCCTGATCTCGTCCATCCGCTCGGTCGCCTCGGCGGCGCTCACACTGCCGTCTGCGACCTGTCCCGCCAGGTCCTGCAGCAGTTGCACCCGCTGTACCACCGCGGGATTGCCGATCTTGGCGCGCTGACCGCTCATCAGCTGCGACAGCATCGGAGCGGACAGCCCCAGCACGCCCGCGAGACGAGCCTGGTTGAGCCCCAGATCCTCGATGAGCTTACGGAAGAGCGCCCCCAACGGCTCTCCGTACCAGTTCCGCTGCAGCTCCCGCGCTCTGGCGGTGGCTTCCTGCTGTGCGGCGTCCATTGCGTCTCCCCATCGCTTCCCCAAGTACTGCGGTTCGCTGTAGCGAACCACGTCGAGCATCTTACGGAGAGTGGTCGTCCACGGGGACCCCCAATCTTTTTGTGAGATACGGGGGGTGACCCGGTACTCTGGTGCGCAGCGCCCGCCGGTCCGTGTCGTACCGGCCGGATGCGTCCTTTCGGGGCCTTAGCTCAGTTGGTAGAGCGCTGTCTTTGCATGGCAGATGTCAGGGGTTCGACTCCCCTAGGCTCCACACCTCACACCGGTCAGGTGCCCTTTGCGGCGGCTGACCGGTTTTTTCTTGGCGGTGACCCGCGTCACACGACAGAGTTTGCAGTCGTTGCATTCCTTTGCGCAAACATCTGCGGGACTGCAAGCCGTCGCGGACTCGTGCGCAGACCGCCAGGGTGGCCGGAGGGCGGTATGCGGCGCCATGCCGGACCTTGTATGAGGTGGTATGCCCCGTGATGCGTAAGCAGAAGGGTGCGCTCTGTAAGCGAAGTCTCCACGGAACTTGCACAGATGGTGCGTTGCAAACGTCACCATGAAGGGAACGGGTAAAGCCCTCTCGGGGTGTTCCACGTGAAACATCGCTGTGGGGCAGGAGACGCTCAAGTCTCCTGCCCCACAGCGATGTTGGAGCCGGATCTGCCAGTCGGGCTGGACTCAGTGGCGGTCGTCGCGGTCCGTGGAGTCCTCCTCGGCCTGCTTCGCCTGGACCTCGGGGTCCAGCACGCTCTGACCGCTGCCGTCCACCGACGAGAGGCGGTCGCCCTGCGGCACCTCGGTCGCGGCGGGCGGCTCGACCAGCCAATCGGGGTTGGCTTGCCTGTCCCACCACTTCCAGGCGGCGAAGGCGCCGCCGACCAGGGCGCCCAGCACGGCCAGCCCCTTCATGACACGGCCGGCCCTGGCCCGCCGCTCCTGCCGGCGCGCCAGTTTCTGGATCTGCTGAGGCGACACCTGGCCCCGCAGCGCCGCCAGTGCCGCGGCACCACGGGCCGCCGCCTCTTCCCGTACCGGACCGGCCGCGGCCACCGCGTGCTCGAGCTTGGGACGGGAGTAATCGGCGGCCTGTCGAGCGGCCTTGCGGGTATAGGTGGCCGCTCCCTGGGCAGCCTGGTCCACCATGGGCGGTACATGTGTGCGGGCCTGTTCCAGGCGCGGGGCGAGAAGGGCGTCGTACTGGACGCGAGCCTGTTCGGCGGCCTGCGACACCTTGGGCGCGAGACGGACGCGCGCCTCATGTGCGTAGTGCGCTGCCTTGTCCTTGGCCGTGTCGGCGTAGGGCGCCACCACTTCCGCGGCATGCAGCACGCTGTCCTTCGCCGAACCGGTCGCGGCGCGCACGCTGTCGATGCGGGTCACGGGTTCCTCCTTTTTGGTGGCGTACGTATTTCGACTTTCCAGCCTTTTACGGATCATGCCTCTCGAAGAGCGCCTGGGCATGCGAGGACAGGCATCCGGGTCATGCGGCCCATAGAAGGACGAATCCTTTCCGCATCCGGACGGGCGACGATCGGGATGATCATGTGCATCGGCTGATCACGTGCAATAGCGGATGAATACGGGGCAACAGGAGCTTGTCGACGACAATGCCACGGTTCGTCGCGCCGCGCTCCCGCGACGGGACGACTCGACCGGTTTTCTGCGCGGCTGGAGCCGTGCACGGACCCGTTCGTGCCCGGATCCGGCGCCCCCGTCACCCTGGTACACCTGGGGAACAATCCTCGGGTCTTCGCCCGGAGGCGGTGGCCGGACGACGCAGGGCGCGTACCGTGCGAGGATCGGGGGGTCACAAAGGACAACGGAAGGCAGATCGTGGCCGAGCAGCTTTACGCCACCCTGAAGACCAACCACGGCGACATCGTCGTCCGGCTCTTCCCGGACCACGCCCCCAAGACGGTCAAGAACTTCGTCGAGCTCGCCACGGGCGAGCGCGAGTGGACCCACCCCGCCACCGGCGAGAAGTCCACGGCCAAGCTCTACGACGGTACGGTCTTCCACCGGGTGATCAGCGGTTTCATGATCCAGGGTGGTGACCCGCTGGGCAACGGCACCGGTGGCCCCGGCTACCAGTTCGAGGACGAGTTCCACCCGGACCTGCGCTTCGACAAGCCGTACCTGCTGGCCATGGCGAACGCCGGCCCGGGCACCAACGGCTCGCAGTTCTTCGTCACCGTCGCTCCCACGGCCTGGCTGAACCGTAAGCACACCATCTTCGGCGAGGTCACCGACGCGGCCAGCCAGAAGGTCGTGGACTCCATCGCCACCACCCAGACCAACCCGCGCACGGACCGCCCGGTCAACGACGTCGTCATCGAGTCGGTCGTCGTCGAGACCCGCGAGGGCTGAGCCCCCCGGGGCACACCGCACGAGGGAACAAAAGCGCCCCGCCCGTCCGTAGAAGGAAGGGCGGGGCACCCCGTCGTACGGAGAGTGAGGGGACCCCATGGACCAGGCGCCAGGCAGCCCGCAGGGCCCGCAGAACCAGGGGCCGCACGGTGCCCGTGAGCTACCGGTCTGCTACCGGCACCCGGACCGTGAGACCGGCATCCGCTGCACCCGCTGCGAGCGTCCCATCTGTCCCGAGTGCATGGTCAACGCCTCGGTCGGCTTCCAGTGCCCCGAGTGCGTCCGCACCGGCTCGGGCACCGGCCATGCGCCGGCCGCCTCGCAGCCCCGTACGCTCGCGGGCGGCACCGTCACCGCCGACCCCCGGCTGCTCACCAAGCTGCTGATCGGTGTCAATCTGGCCGTCTTCCTGGTCCAGCTCTCCGTCGGCGACCGCTTCACCGACCGGTTCGAACTGCTCGGCCAGGCCTACGTCCCCCTGCTCGGCTCGGTCGAGGGCGTCGCGCAGGGCCAGTGGTACCGGCTGCTGACCGCGATGTTCCTGCACGGCAGCTATATCCACATCCTGTTCAACATGCTCAGCCTGTGGTGGATCGGCGCCCCCCTGGAGGCGGCCCTCGGCCGCGCCCGCTATCTCGCGCTCTACTTCACCTCCGGGCTGGCCGGCAGCGCGCTCACCTATCTGATCGCCGCCCCCAACCAGCCCTCACTCGGCGCCTCCGGCGCGATCTTCGGGCTCTTCGGCGCCACCGCCGTACTGATGCGCCGGCTCCGCTACGACATGCGCCCCGTCATCGCACTGCTGGTGATCAACCTGATCTTCACCTTCGGGTGGAGCAACATCGCCTGGCAGGCGCACATCGGCGGACTCGTCGGCGGTGTCGTGGTCGGCTACGCCATGGTCCACGCCCCGCGTCAGCGGCGGGCCCTCGTGCAGTACGGGGTGTGCGCGCTGGTGCTGGCCGCCGTGGTGGTCATGACAGTTCTGAGGACCGGCCAGCTCACCTGAGCGGCGGATATGCACAGGCCGTAGCCCCAGGTTGTACCCAGCGTTGTCCACAGTCCCTGGCGGATCTTGTGCATGGAGTGGGGAACATGCGTGCCCCCTGTCACCGACCGGAGTTTCCGCAGGTGGGACAGGGGGCGAACAGGTTTGCGGAGGCCGGTGATTCCGTCATACCGGCGTCAATGCCCGATGGGTTATCCACAGATCGTCGTTCTTTTTCCACTGGTCGTCGACTCTGTGGACAAGGCTGTGGATAACTCAGTGCATGGCCATGGGTAAAGCCGGCCGCGGGAGGACCGAAGCCGCTACTTCCACTGAGTGGAGACGCCGAACCCCGCCGCGATGAATCCGAAGCCCACCACGATGTTCCAGTTGCGCAGCGCGTGGATCGGCAGCGACCCGTCGGTCACATAGAAGACGACGATCCAGGCGAGACCGATGAGGAACATGGCCAGCATGACCGGTACGACCCAGCCGTGGCTGCTCAGCTTGATGTTCGCGGCCTGCTTCGACGGCGGCGGCGTGTAGTCGGCCTTCTTGCGGATACGTGACTTCGGCACGAGGGTCTCTCCTGTCGATGCGCTGCGTGGCCGCGCAGGGAAGTGGGGCGGGCTCCGGGGCAGCGTACAAGGGGACACTGAGTGCTCCCCCGGGCGTCCGTTAGCGTAGTGCTTCCGCGGCGCCGAAGGAGATAAGGGTACGTTGAGCAATACGGCCGACTCCCCCGAGACGGGTTCGGGTTCCCCGGAAACGGAGTCCACCTCCACCCGTACGCGTCATTTCCGGCCCGTGCGCGTGCTCACCGTGGGCGTTTTCGCCCTCGCCGGTCTTCTTTTCATCACGAGCTTCAACACGGCCAAGGGCACCAACCTCCGCACGGACTCCTCGCTGCTGAAGCTCTCCGACCTCATTCACGACCGCAGCCAGAAGAACGCCCGGCTCGACGAGTCCGACGCCGCACTGCGGGGCGATGTCGAGGCGCTGGCCAAGCGCACCGGCGGCCGCACCAGCAAGGCCGAGCAGGAGCGGCTCGCGGCACTGGAGAAGAACGCCGGCACCCAGAAACTCACCGGCAGGGCCGTCACGGTCACCCTCAATGACGCCCCGCCCAACGCCACCGCCAAGCTCCCCGGCTATCCCGAGCCGCAGCCCGACTATCTGGTCATCCACCAGCAGGACCTGCAGGCCGTGGTGAATGCCCTGTGGCAGGGCGGCGCCCAGGGCATCAAGGTCATGGACCAGCGGCTGATCTCCACCAGCGCCGTGCGCTGCGTCGGCAACACCCTGATCCTCCAGGGCCGCGTCTACTCGCCCCCGTACAAGATCACCGCGATCGGGAACCCGGACAAACTCCAGAAGGCGCTCGCCGCCTCGCCCGCTATCCAGAACTACATGGTCTACGTCAACGTCTACGGCCTCGGCTGGAAAGTCACCGAGGACGGGACGGTGACTCTTCCCGGCTACTCCGGCACAGTGGATCTGCACTACGCGAAGCCTGTGGACTAGAGCCCGGGAACAGCTGCCGCTGGGGGACCTGTGTCGGTGCGCTTGATCGTCCGGACCGTCAGCGAACTGTGCATCAGCGTCGGCGCCCTCATCGTGCTCTTCGTGGCCTACGTCCTGTTCTGGACCGGGGTGAAGGCCGACAGCGCGATGAACGACCAGATCGACCAGCTGCAGAGGCAGTGGTCGCAGGGGACGGTGAAGCAGACGGCCGCGCCCGGCAGCTCGGCGAGCCCGAAGAAACCGGCGCCGTACGCCCCGGGCAAGCCGTTCGCCATCATGTACATCCCGCGGCTCGGTTTCACGTGGAACAAGCCCGTGCTCGAGGACACCGCCGTGGACACCCTCAAGAAGGGTCTCGGCCACTACGCGGGCACCGCCCAGCTCGGCCAGGTGGGCAACTTCGCGGTCGCCGGCCACCGGCGCACGTACGGCGATCCCCTCAAGGACTTTCCGCAGCTGCGGCCGGGCGATGCTGTCGTCCTGACCGACGGGACCACCTGGTTCACGTATCGGATCGACAAAGGCCCCTACAAAACGGTTCCCACGGATGTCGAGGTGATCGACCCTGTGCCACGTACTTCCGGGTACACGCGCCCGGGCCGGTATCTGACGCTGACCACGTGCGATCCGGAGTGGGGGCACAGTCACCGGCTGATCGTCTGGGCGCACCTTGATTCCACACAGCCTGTGGAGGCAGGGAAACCGGCGGCTCTACGCCGTTAGTCTGGTGGCGTACGGCGTGAGTCTGGTGCCGTGGTGAGACGGAAGGGACGGCATGTACGGCTGGATCTGGCGGCATCTGCCGGGGAACGTGTGGGTGAAGGCGCTGATTTCCGTCGTGCTGATCCTGGCCGTGGTCTACATCCTGTTCCAGTACGTCTTCCCGTGGGCCGAACCGCTGCTGCCCTTCAACGATGTGACGGTGGACAACCAGTGAGTGCGCGCATTCTCGTCGTCGACAACTACGACAGCTTCGTCTTCAACCTGGTGCAGTACCTGTACCAGCTGGGCGCCGAGTGCGAGGTGCTGCGCAACGACGATGTGTCGACTGCGCACGCCCAGGACGGCTTCGACGGCGTGCTGCTGTCTCCCGGGCCCGGCACCCCCGAGGAGGCCGGCGTCTGCGTCGAGATGGTCCGGCACTGCGCAACGACCGGCGTACCGGTCTTCGGTGTCTGCCTGGGCATGCAGTCGATGCAGGTGGCGTACGGCGGTGTCGTCGACCGTGCGCCGGAGCTGCTGCACGGCAAGACCTCGCTCGTCGAGCACGAGGGCAAGGGCGTGTTCGCGGGGCTGCCGTCGCCCTTCACCGCGACGCGCTACCACTCCCTGGCCGCCGAGCCGGACACCGTGCCGGCCGAGCTGGAGGTGACGGCACGCACGCACGACGGGATCATCATGGGCCTCAGGCACCGTGAACTCCCGGTCGAGGGCGTGCAGTTCCACCCCGAGTCGGTGCTCACCGAGCACGGCCACCGGATGCTGGCCAACTGGCTGGTGGAGTGCGGTGACCAGGGGGCCGTGGCGAGGTCGGCGGGGCTCGCCCCGGTGGTGGGCAGGGCCACGGCGTGACCGCGCTGCGCCCCGAGCGCGAGAGCGGCGCCGCCTACGGGGACGCCGCAGAACCCGGATCCCCCTACGGGCAGCAGCCGTACGGGGGTTCCGGCGCGTGGCAGGGACAGGAGAGGTCCGGCTACGGCCAGGACCTCATGGGCGGCAGTGCGGGCTACGGGGAGCAGGCGTACGGGCAGCAGCCGCCGCAGCCCGCGTACGACGCGACGGCGGTGCTCCCCCCGTACGGCGAACCCGTGACCGTCGCGTCGTACGGCGAGCCCGTTTCGGCGCCCTCGTACGGCCAGCCGGCCCCCGTGGACGGATCCGGGTCCCTGGGCGGCCCCGTGGACAACGAGACCGTCGCGCTGCGGGCCTCGGACGTCGAGGAGGCGCGGCGGGCCGCCAACCGCGCAGAGGAGTCCCTGGCGGCCCCTGGCGGCCGTGCCGCGCGCCGTAAGGCGGCCCGGAGGCACGGGCGGCACGGGAGCGGGCCGCAGACGGCCGAGAAGCCCCCTGGGACGGCCGCGGAGGCGCCCCGGTCCCGGATGGAGGCCCGGCGGGCCGCGCGGGCGCAGAAGCCCGGTGCGGCGGTCATCGTGAGCCGTGTGGTCGGTGAGCTGTTCATCACCACCGGTGTGGTGATGCTGCTGTTCGTGACGTACCAGCTGTGGTGGTCGAACGTGCTGGCGCACCAGGAGGCGGGCAGCGCCGCGAAGCACCTCCAGCAGGACTGGGCGAGCGGCAAGCGGGCTCCGGGGGCGTTCGCGCCCGGGCAGGGCTTCGCCATCCTGCACATCCCGAAGCTGGACGTGGTGACACCGATCGCGGAAGGCACCAGCAAGGCGGACGTGCTGGACAAGGGCATGGTCGGGCACTACGGCGAAGGCACCCTGAAGACGGCGATGCCGGACGCCAGGACGGGCAACTTCGGGCTCGCGGGCCACCGGAACACGCACGGCGAACCGTTCCGGTACATCAACCGTCTCCAGCCGGGCGACGCGATCGTGGTGGAGACACAGGACGAGTACTACGTCTACAAGATGACCTCGACCCTGCCGGTGACGTCGCCGTCGAACACGACCGTGCTCGACCCCATTCCGAAGGGGTCCGGTTTCACCGAGCCGGGCCGCTACATCACACTGACCACCTGCACGCCGGAATTCACCAGCAAGTACCGGCTGATCGTCTGGGGCAAGATGGTCGAGGAACGGCCGCGCAGCAAGGGCAAGCCGGACGCGCTCATTTCGTAGGGCACGTGGACGCACGGGTACGTGGAACAGACGGGGCGGATGCAGTGGGAGTGACGACCGACCAGGACGAGCAGACCGACGTGCCGTCGCCGGGCTCCGACTCCCCGTCGGCATCGCGGCGCCGCGGGCGCGGCCGGATCGCGCAGGTCGTCAGCGTCTTCGGAGAGCTGCTCATCACGGCGGGCCTGGTGCTCGGCCTGTTCGTCGTCTACTCGCTGTGGTGGACGAACGTCGTCGCCGACCGCAAGGCGCACCAGCAAGGCGACAAGGTGCGCGACCACTGGGCGGCGGAGAAGGACAGCGGCCCCGGTGCGCTGGACACCGAGGACGGCATCGGCTTCCTGCACGTGCCGGCGATGAAGAACGGCGAGGTGCTCGTCGAGAAGGGAACGTCGACGAGCGTCCTCAACGACGGCGTGGCCGGCTACTACACGGACCCCGTCAAGGCGACGCTGCCGATGACGGGCAGGACCGGCAACTTCTCGCTGGCCGCGCACCGCGACGGGCACGGGGCGAAGTTCCACAACATCGACAAGCTGAAGAAGGGCGACCCGATCGTCTTCGAGACGAAGGACGACTGGTACGTCTACAAGGTCTTCGCGATCCTCCCGGAGACATCGAAGTACAACGTGAAGGTCCTCTCCGCGGTCCCGGACGAGGCCGGAGTGAAAAAGCCCGGCCACTACATCACTCTCACGACGTGCACCCCGGTCTACACGTCGGAGTACCGCTACATCGTGTGGGGCGAGCTGCAACGGGTGCAGAAGGTGGACAGCAAGCGGACTGTGCCGAAGGAACTGAGCTGAGCGGCACCGGTAACGACTGAGCCCCGGCGCCCTGAGCAGGGCGCCGGGGCTCAGTCGTCGTACCGGGGGCTCAGTTCCCGCCGATCACTCCGCCGAAGTTGTTCCCGCCGTTGCTGCCGCTCTGGCCGGCGGTGAGCAGGTTCACTGCGGTGCCCTGGGGGACTTGCGTGCCTTGGGCCGGGTTCGACCCCAGGACCACTGCGTTGTCGTCCTGGGAGCCGGTGATGTTGCCGACCTGGAGGCCCACCTGCGCCAGCGCCTTCCTGACGTCCTTGAGCTTCTGGCCCTGGATGTTCGGGACCGTGACCGGTGCGTTCTGGGCCTGCTTGCCGATCTGGATGTTGACCGTGGAGCCCTTCTGGACCTGGCTGTTGGCCGACGGGGAGGTCTGGATGACCTTGCCGACCTGGTTCGGGTCCTGGGTGTCCACCTCGGTGCAGTTGCCCGTCAGGCCGCTCGCCTGCAACTGCTGCTTGGCGGCGTCACAGGTCTGGTTCGTCACGTCCGGCACGGCCACCGTCTGCACGGCCTTGGCGACCGTGAGCGTGATCGTGGAGCCCTTCTCGACTTCCTTGCCGAACTTCGGGTTCGTCTCCAGGACCGTGCCCGCGGCCTGCGCGGACTCCTGCTGCTGGGTCACGACCTTGAACTGGTAGTCGTTGCCCTCCAGCTTCGTCGTGGCGTCGTCGACGTTCTGGCCGACGACGTCGGGCACCGTCACCTTCGGCGCGCCCGTCGACACCACCACGTTGATCGCGGTGCCCTTCTTGACCTCGGTCTTCGCGGCCGGGTCCTGGGAGCAGATATTGCCCTTCTGCTGGTCGGCGCAGGGCTTCCTGGAGACGGTCCCCACCTTCAGCTCGGCATTGTTCGCCTGCTGCCTCGCGTCATTGAGGCTCTGCCCGACGAAGTTGGGCACGGCGACGTTGCCGTTGTCCACGCCCCCGTTGCCGCTGAAGATCCACTTGCCGATGAGGATCGCGCCGACCAGCACCAGCACACCGGCGACGACAAGCAGGATCGTCGACGTGTTGTTGTTCTTCTTCTGGCGGCGGCGGTCCGGACGGTCGTCGTAGCCGAAGCCGCCGTCGTCCGGGCTCATCGGGGGCATCATCGTGGTGGCGCCGGCGTTCGGGTCGGAACGCAGGGCCGTCGTCGGCTGGTCGTCGGGGTAACCGCCGTAGCCGACGGAGCCCATGGCCGCCGTGGCCGCGACCGGCTGGCCGTCGAGGCAGGCCTCGATGTCGGCGCGCATCTCGTCGGCGGACTGGTAGCGGTAGTCCGGGTCCTTGACCAGCGCCCTCAGCACGATCGCGTCCATCTCGGGCGTGATCTCGGGATCGAAGACGCTCGGCGGCTGGGGCTCCTCGCGGACGTGCTGATAGGCGACCGCGACCGGGGAGTCCCCGACGAACGGGGGCCGCACCGTCAGCAGCTCGTACAGCAGACAACCCGTCGAATACAGGTCCGAGCGTGAGTCGACCTGCTCGCCCTTCGCCTGCTCCGGAGAGAGGTACTGGGCCGTGCCGATGACCGCCGCGGTCTGCGTCATCGTCATGCCCGCGTCGCCCATGGCGCGCGCGATGCCGAAGTCCATCACCTTGACCTGGCCGTTGCGCGTCAGCATGACGTTCGCGGGCTTGATGTCACGGTGGACGATGCCGTTGCGGTGGGCGTACTCCAGGCCCTGGAGGATGCCGATGGTCATCTCCATGGCCCGCTCCGGCAGCAGCTTTCGGCCACTGTGAAGAAGTTCACGGAGTGTGGACCCGTCGACGTACTCCATCACGATGTACGGGATCGAGACCCCGTCGATGTAGTCCTCGCCCGTGTCGTACACCGCGACGATCGCGGGATGGTTGAGCGAGGCGGCCGACTGGGCCTCCCGGCGGAACCGGGCCTGGAAGGAAGGGTCACGCGCCAGGTCGGCGCGCAGCGTCTTCACTGCCACGGTGCGGCCGAGGCGGGTGTCGTGCGCGAGGTAGACCTCGGCCATGCCACCACGGCCGAGCACCTGGCCCAGCTCGTACCGGCCGCCGAGGCGACGCGGCTCTTCCATAGCTTCCTACCAGCCCTCTCCGTCGGTCCCGACCACACCCGCGTGTGGTCCGGCGGTGTGCTGTCCGGGCATACGGTACCCGGCTCGCTCTGTGTGACCTGGCCACATCCGCCACCCGATACAGGACCGGTATCGCAACGTGCACCGATGTGAAGGGGACGTGACGGGGGTCACTTCTTGCTGTTGATGACCGCCTCCATGACGTTCTTCGCGATCGGGGCGGCCAGACCGCCACCGGAGATGTCGTCACGGTTGGCCTTGTCGTCCTCGACCACCACGGCCACCGCGACCGGCGAGCTGCCGTCGGGGAGCTTGGCGAAGGAGAGGAACCAGGCGTACGGCTTCTCGCTGTTGTTCAGACCGTGCTGGGCGGTACCGGTCTTACCGCCCACGGTGACGTTGTCGATCTGCGCGTTCTGGCCCGTACCGTCCTTGACGACCGTCTCCATCATCGACTGGAGGACCTGGGCGTTCTTCTCGGACAGCGGGCGGCTCAGCTCCTGCGGCTGGGCCTGCTCCAGGGTGTCGAGGTTCGACGACTGCAGCTTGGCCACCATGTACGGCTTCATCAGCTTGCCGTCGTTGGCGACCGCCGAGGCGACCATGGCCATCTGCAGCGGGGTCGCGGCCGTCTCGAACTGCCCGATCGAGCTGAGCGCGGTCTGCGGCTTGTCCATCTTCTCGGGGAAGTTGGAGGCGACCGAGCGCACCGGGGTGTACTGCTCGGAGTCGAAGCCGAACTTCTTCGCCTCCTCGAGCATCTTGTCCTTGCCGAGGTCGGCGCCGATCTTGCCGAAGACGGTGTTGCACGAGTACTGCAGCGCGACACGCATGGTCGCGTTCTTGCAGGGGATGTTGCCCTCGTTCTTCAGCTCGGTCGTGGTGTTCGGCAGGGTGTACGGCAGCGGGGAGTCGGTCTGCTGGTCCGCGCTGTTGTACAGCCCGTTCTCCAGCGCCGCCGCCGCGGTGACCACCTTGAAGGTGGAGCCCGGCGGGTAGGTCTCGCGCAGCGCCCGGTTGAGCATCGGGTCGTTCGGGTCGTTGCTCTTCTGGAGCGCGGTCCAGGCCTTGGAGTCGACCGACGTCGAGTTGCCCGCGAACGACGACGGGTCGTACGACGGGTACGAGGCCAGCGCCAGGATCGCGCCGGTCTGCGGGTCGAGCGCCACGGCGGCACCCTTGCCGCCGACCTGCTTCAGACCGTTGTACGCGGCCTTCTGCGCGGCCGCGTTCAGCGTGGTGACGACGTTGCCGCCCTGCTTCTCCTTGCCGGTCAGCATGTCGAGGGTGTTGCGGAAGAACAGCCGGTCGTCGGAGCCGGACAGGATGCCGTCCTCGATGGACTCCAGTTGCGTGGCGCCGAACGCCTGCGAGGCGTAGCCGGTGACCGGCGCCCACATCGCGCCGTCCTTGTACGTCCGCTTGTACGCGAAGTCGTTGAGGCTGTTGGTGGACGTCTTCTTGGACCCGGTGATCGGGTTGCCGTCGACGATGATGTCGCCGCGCGGCGTGGCGTACCGGGCGATCAGGACGCGGCGGTTGTTCGGGTCGGTGCGCAGGCTGTCGGCCTGGACGTACTGGAGCCAGTTGTCGCGGATGAGCAGCGCGAGGACGAGAAGCCCACAGAAGATCGCGATCCGGCGCAGGGGCTTGTTCACGGGCGGACCACCTGGGTCATCTCGGCGTCGGGGTTGGGGGCGGGAGACGGGGCCGGCCGGCGCGCGGTGTCGCTGATGCGGATCAGGATGCCGATCAGGGCCCAGTTGGCGATGACGGAGGAACCGCCGTACGCCAGGAAGGGCATCGTCATACCGGTCAGCGGGATGAGCCCCATGACACCGCCGGCGACCACGAAGACCTGGAGCGCGAAGGCGCCGGAGAGACCGACGGCGAGCAGCTTGCCGAACGGGTCGCGGGCGGCGAGGGCGGTGCGCACGCCGCGCTCCACGATCAGGCCGTAGATCAGCAGGATCGCCATGATGCCGGCCAGGCCCAGTTCCTCGCCGAAGGTGGCGAGGATGAAGTCGGAGTTGGCGGCGAACCGGATCAGGTCGGAGTGGCCCTGGCCGAGGCCGGTGCCGAGCGTGCCGCCGGAGCCGAAGGCCCACAGGGCCTGCTGCAACTGGTCGGAGTGGACGATGCCGTCGTGGGTCACGACCCGGCTGAGCTGGTACTCGCGCATCGGGTTGAGCCAGGCCTGCACACGCGTCTGGATGTGCGGTTCGAAGCTCGCCACACCGACGGCACCGACCGCGGACATCAGCAGACCGAAGACGATCCAGCTGGTCCGCTCGGTGGCGACGTACAGCATGATGACGAACATTCCGAAGAACAGCAGCGACGTACCGAGGTCGGTCTCGAAGACCAGGATGAGGATCGAGATCGCCCAGACGACGAGGATCGGGCCGAGGTCGCGGCCGCGCGGCAGGTACAGGCCCAGGAAGCGGCGGCTGGCGAGGGCCAGTGCGTCGCGCTTCACCATCAGATAGCCGGAGAAGAAGATCGCCAGCACGATCTTGGCGAACTCACCGGGCTGGATGGTGAAGCTGCCGATCTGGATCCAGATGTTGGCGCCGTAGACATTGGCACCGAGGCCCGGGACCAGCGGGAGCAGCAGCAGGACCAGCGCGCCGACCATGGAGATGTAGGTGTAGCGCTGCAGGACCCGGTGGTCCTTGAGGAAGATCAGCACGGCGACGAAGAGCGCGATGCCCATCGCCGTGTACAGCAGCTGGTTGGTCGCCTTCCCACCGCTCACATGGATCGACTGCAGCAGCTTGGACTGGTCGAGCCGCCAGATGACGACCAGACCGAGCCCGTTCAGGAGCGTGGCCAGCGGCAACAGCAACGGGTCCGCGTACGGGGCGAACTTGCGTACGACCAGATGGCCCACGCCGGCCAGCAGACCGAGGCCGATGCCGTAGCTCAGCAGGCCGGCCGGCACCTTGCTGTTGATGGCGAGGCCCACGTTGGCGTAGGCGAACACCGGGATGGCGACGGCGAACACCAGCAGCGCCAGTTCGGTGTTGCGTCTGCTCGGTGCGCCGATCGCGCCGATCGTGGACGTGTGGTGCGTCGACGTGTTCGTACTGCTGCTCATGGTGTGACAGGGCCCCTCACGGCTTGCTTACTGCTTACCGCACAGTGAGACGACCTTCTGCTCTTCCTCCGAGAGGGTGGGGCCGGGTGTGGGAGTGGGTGCGGTCTGGGTCTTGGAGGCCGACGGGTTCGGGGTCGGGGACGGACTCGATGTGGCCTTGGACGTCAGGGAGGTCTTCCTGGTTCCCGTGGCGCCGCCCGCCTGGCCCTCGCCGGTCTTGGAGTTGTTCTGGCTCTCCGCCTTCTGGCGCTCGCTCTCCTTCTTGCACGCGGACGCCTGCACGGCCAGCTCGGAGACCTTCGACTGGGCCACCGTGAGACCGCCCTCGGCGATGGTCGCCTTGACCTGCTTCTGCTGGTACGGCGGCAGGTACTTGAGTTCGATCTCGGGGTGGTCCTTCTCCACCTTCGACAGCGACACCCAGGCCAGGTCCTGGCTGATGCCCCGGTACAGCGCGACATGCGTGCCGTTGGCGCCGACGTAGTACTGCGTCTGCGTCCACTGGTAGCCGCCGTAGGCCCCGCCGCCGATGACGGCGAGCGCGAAGGCCGTGTAGAGGGATCTCTTCAGCCACCTGCGGCCCTTCCTCGGCTTGACGAAGTCCTCGTCGCTGTAGGAGCCGAAGCTGCCCGCCGGGACGTAGCCGGTGGTGTCGCCGCTGCCGGGCGGGCCGAACTCGCCCCCACCGCCCTGTCCGGGCAGCTGGCGGCCGAGGCCCGAGGCGCGGCCCGCGGGCGTCTGCATGATGCCGTTGTCGTGCAGGTGGTGCTGGTTCTCGGCGACCGCGCCCACCACGACCGGAGTGTCGTGCAGCTGCCCCGCGAGGGTGTCGCCCGTGTCCAGGTCGAGGACGTCGGCCACGATGACCGTGATGTTGTCGGGGCCGCCGCCGCGCAGCGCGAGCTGGATCAGCTCCTGCACGGTCTCCTGCGGGCCGTGGTAGCTGGCGAGGGTCTCCTCCATCGTCTGGTGGGAGACCACCCCGGACAGCCCGTCGGAGCAGATCAGGTAGCGGTCGCCGGCACGCACCTCACGGATGGACAGGTCGGGCTCGACATGGTCGCCGCTGCCCAGCGCACGCATCAGCAGGGACCGCTGCGGATGGGTCGTGGCCTCTTCCTCGGTGATGCGGCCCTCGTCGACGAGCCGCTGCACCCAGGTGTGGTCCTGGGTGATCTGCGTCAGGACGCCGTCCCGCAGCAGATACGCGCGGGAGTCGCCCACATGGACCAGGCCGAGCCGCTGACCGGTCCACAGCAGCGCGGTGAGCGTGGTCCCCATGCCCTCGAGCTGGGGGTCCTCCTCGACCATCGCGCGCAGCTGGTCGTTGGCGCGCTGCACCGCCGTACCGAGCGAGGTGAGGATGTCGGAGCCCGGGATGTCGTCGTCGAGCGCGACGATGGTGGAGATCACCTCTGAGGAGGCGACCTCGCCCGCGGCCTGGCCGCCCATCCCGTCGGCGATCGCGAGCAGACGCGGACCGGCGTAACCGGAGTCCTCGTTGCCCTCGCGGATCATGCCTTTGTGCGATCCGGCGGCGAAGCGCAGTGACAGACTCATGCGCACCTCGCCCGTCGGCTCCGGGTACATCCGCACGGTGCCCACCCTCCGGTCGGGAGCGCGCCGGGACCCTGGGTGTGGGCCGCCGCTGCGTGCTCGCTCCGCTCGCTCATTGTCGTACTACTTCCGCAGCTCGATGACGGTCTTGCCGATGCGGATCGGCGCACCCAGCGGAATCGGTGTGGGGGTCGTCAGCCGCGTCCGGTCGAGGTACGTGCCGTTGGTGGACCCGAGGTCCTCCACGATCCACTGGCCGTCCCGGTCGGGGTAGATCCGGGCGTGCCGGCTGGAGGCGTAGTCGTCGTCCAGCACGATGGTGCTGTCATGGGCACGGCCGAGCGTGATGGTCTGGCCCTGCAGTGCGACCGTGGTGCCCGTGAGGGAGCCCTCGGAGACGACCAGCTTGGTCGGGGCCCCGCGGCGCTGACGGCCGGTGTTCGGCTGCTGGCGCTGCGGCGGGGGCGCCGCCTGACGGGCGGCCTGCTGCGGCCGTCCGCCCTCCCGGCGCGAGCCGCGCTGTGTGACACGCGTACCGAACAGGTCGCTGCGGATGACCTGCACGGCCACGATCACGAACAGCCACAGTACGGCCAGGAAACCCAGCCGCATGACCGTGAGGGTCAGCTCTGACATTGCCCCCGCTTCACCCTTCGGCTTGCCGGTAAATGATGGTGGTGCTGCCCACGACGATCCGCGAGCCGTCGCGGAGCGTAGCGCGGGTGGTGTGCTGCCCGTCCACCACGATGCCGTTGGTGGACCCGAGATCCTGGATCGTCGAGGGCGTTCCGGTCCGGATCTCACAGTGCCGGCGCGAGACGCCGGGGTCGTCGATCCGCACGTCGGCATCGGTGCTGCGGCCCAGCACCAGCGTCGGGCGGGAGATCTGATGGCGGGTGCCGTTGATCTCGATCCAGTAGCGGGTGCGACCGCCCGCCGTGGGCGCGGCCGCGGGACGCTGGCCATAGGGCGCGTTGCCGGACCGTCCACCGGGCGGCGGCGCGGACGGCATGGGAGGAGCGCCCGTGGGCGCGGCGGCCGGCGGGTAGCCGTAGCCGCCGGGGCCCTGCCGCCCTGCCGGGGCGGACTCAGGGACCTGCTGGCTGCTGGAGGAGGCGAGCGTACGGCTGCGCACCCGGTACAGACCGGTGTCGAGGTCGTCGGCCTTCTCCAGATGGACCTTGATGGGGCCCATGAAGGTGTAGCGCTGCTGCTTGGCGTAGTCGCGCACCATGCCGGCGAGCTCGTCGCCGAGCTGGCCGGAGTAGGGGCTGAGGCGCTCGTGGTCCGGCGCGCTCAGCTCCACGATGAAGTCATTGGGAACCACGGTCCGGTCGCGGTTCCAGATGGTCGCGTTGTTGTCGCACTCGCGCTGGAGCGCACCGGCGATCTCCACGGGCTGGACCTCGGACTTGAACACCTTGGCGAAGGTGCCGTTGACCAGGCCTTCGAGACGCTGCTCGAACTTCTTCAGGACTCCCATGGGGCACCTCCTCCGTCGTTGCCGCCCTGTGTACTGCTTACCTGGTACTGCTTACTGATCGTATCCACGCGCCGGAAAATCGGCTGGTTCCCCCTGTCGGCCCTGTCGACGGTTGTCGACGCCTGCGGAGTTCCCTCCGGACGACCTCTTCGAACTCCTTCCGGACGTACTCCTTTGTCGTACTCCTGGCATGGATCGTAGAGGTGGCCGCAAACCAGTGTCCCGCACCTGACTGTGGACCCCGTCCGTCTCCTGGAGAGATGAGGGAGACCGGTACGAGGTTGATACGTGAACAAGCACACGTTGAGACGTTGCGGAGGGGGTGGCCGGGGCGGTGGCGGCGGTGGGGGCGGCGGGGATGTGGATGGGTGGGGCTGGGCGGTATCGGGGTGGTGCGGTGCGGTGCGGTGCGGTGATGGGTGGGGAGCGGTGGCGGGGTGTTGTGGTGCCGCGGTGCTGCGGTGTCGGGAGTGTTGGAGGGTGCCGGGGATTGCCGTGTCTGCTCGTCGGGGCGAGGGCTTGGGGCGCGCCAGGGTCGGGGCGGAGGCGGAGGCTGGGTCGGGGTCGGGGTCGGGTTGGGGGCGCGGCCGGAACCGCGCCCGCCCGTCCCGCGGTCTGACGGCCCTCCCGGGGTCGCTGCTGGTCGGGCGGGGGTTTCCCTTGCGGGCCGGGGTCCCCGGCGGGAAAGGGATGTGAACCCACCGTCTCCAGCGTGCTAGTGTTCTGGATGTCGGAAGGCGCCAGCTCTGAAAGGGTCGGGAGTCGGAAGACACACCCAATGCGCGGGTGGCGGAATAGGCAGACGCGCTGGATTCAGGTTCCAGTGCCCGCAAGGGCGTGGGGGTTCAACTCCCCCCTCGCGCACCACGACGAAACGGTCGTCATCGGATCCCGATGGCGGCCGTTTCGCTATGCAGGGGGCCAGGCCTGGTTGTGGGGCCGATATTTGCCGATGGGTAGGTGCAGGCCGAGGTGTGAGGAAGCTCTCAGCTTCGAGGAGCTGGTGATTCCGGGTGGGGCGGCTCTCCGGTCAGGGCCTGATGATCTTGAGGGTGCTCATCCAGCCCGGGCCGTCGGGACGGGTCTGCAAGGCCATGTGGAGGAGCTGGATGCCCTCCAGTTCCCGGGCGTGGTGGAGGCCGCCCACGTCGATGGGGTTGAGGCCTCCCGAGGAGGCCAGCTCGGCGACCCGCTCACGCGAGGCCTGGTCGTCGCCCGCGATGAACACGTCCAGGGGCACGCCGTCGACCTCTCCCGCCACCAGCGTCCCGGCGAAGGTGGTGTTGAACGCCTTGACCACATGCGCGCCCGGCGCAGCAGCAGCCGCGATCTGCTCGGCCGCCGAGGTGCCCGGGGGCACGGTCAGCGAATCGAACGTGGTGAAGTCCACCGGGTTGGAGATGTCGACCACCGTCGTGCCCGCCAGCTTCTCCCCGTACGAGGCCACGACCTCCTTCGCCGAGTCGAACGGGACCGCCAGCACCACGACGTCGGCGTCCCCCACCGCGGCGGCGTCCGCCACGTCGACGTCGGCGCCGGGCACCCGCCCCCCGAGCGTCTCCGCCAGCTCCTGAGCCCTGGCCGGGTCCCGGCCGATCAGCCGGACCGCGTGACGGCCCACCAGCGCACGGGTGGCGATCCCGCCGCCCATGTTTCCGGTGCCGACGATGAAGACCTGCATGGCGGTGACCTCTGATCTGCCGTCGTTGGATCTGCCGTCGTTCGATCTGCAGTCGTGCAGTCGTTCGATCTATCGTTCGAACTTCTGTCTGATCTGCGGCTGATTGCCCTCGTTTTCCCCTTTTGTCACTGAAGCAGGCTTCGGGGGACCGGGCGACCTCTGGTGGCCCGTCGGGTGTGCGACGGCCAGGAGACGAGCATCCGGCCTGGCTGGCGCCCGGGTTTTCCACAGCCGTGGAGTTGTCCACAGGGCCTGACGCGTCCCCGCGCCAGGGCTGTACGGTCGTCGGCAGTTGATGTTCATACGGCTGCGTGGTCAGCGGGGGAGGCGGTCGGTGTGACCGAAGTCGGTGCAGGGGGCGGGGCGGCAGTGCCGCCGCAGAGGGCCAGGGTCTCCGAGGTGCGGGGCTTTGCCCAGTGGCCGGTGCAGGGCTCTCCCAAGGAGGAGGGCAAGGCACTGCGCGCGCGGGTACGGCGCCGGGCCCACGCCGAGCTGTTGGTGGACGGCGACCGACCTGACGCTGTCACCGCGGTCGAGGAGTCCAGCCTTGGCCGCATACCCGAACTCACACCGATACGCGTAGGCAGGATGGCGGCGACACCCTTCGCGTTCCTGCGCGGCTCGGCGGGCCTCATGGCGTACGACCTGGCACGCACCCCGACGACGGGCATCGGCGCACAGATCTGTGGCGATGCCCACGCGGCGAACTTCGGCCTGTACGGGGATGCGCGCGGCCGTCTGGTCATCGACCTCAACGACTTCGACGAGACGGTCCACGGCCCCTGGGAATGGGACCTCAAGCGCCTCGCCACGTCGCTGGTGCTCGCCGGCCGCGAGGCGGGGGCCGACGAGGACACATGCCGGGAGGCGGCGCACGACGCGGTGGGCGCGTACCGGCGCACGATGCGGCTGCTGGCCAGGCTCCCGGTCATGGACGCGTGGAACGCGATCGCGGACGAGGAGCTGGTCTCCCACACGGACGCCCACGACCTGCTCGGCACGCTGGAGCGGGTCTCGGAGAAGGCACGGGCCAATACGAGCGGACGGTTCGCCGCGAAGTCGACGGAGCCGGTCGAGGGCGGCGGACGGCAGTTCGTGGACGCACCGCCGGTGCTGCGCCGAATAGCGGACGTCGAGGCAGCAGCGGTTGCAGCGTCGCTGGAGGAGTATCTGACGACACTTTCAGAGGACCGCCTCCCGCTCCTGGCCCGGTACGCGGTGCACGACGTGGCGTTCCGCGTGGTCGGCACGGGCAGCGTGGGCACGCGCTCGTACGTGGTGCTGCTCCTCGACCACCGTGGGGAACCGCTGGTTCTCCAGGTCAAGGAGGCTCGCCCGTCCGCCCTGCTCCCCCATCTGGCCACGGCCGGCCACCCGGTGCCGCAGGTGGAGCACGAGGGCCGCCGGGTCGTCCTCGGCCAGAAGCGCATGCAGGTCGTCAGCGACATCCTGCTGGGCTGGACGTCGGTGGAGGGACGCCCGTACCAGGTACGGCAGTTCCGCAACCGCAAGGGCAGCGTGGACCCCGCGGCCCTTGCTGCCGACCAGATCGACGACTACGCCCGCATGACCGGAGCGCTGCTGGCCCGCGCCCACAGCCACAGCGCCGACCCGCGCCTGATTTCGGGCTACTGCGGCAAGAACGAGGAACTGGACGAGGCGATGGCCACGTTCGCCGTGTCCTACGCGAACCGCACGGAGGCGGACCACGCGGAGCTGGTGGCGGCGGTGCGCAGTGGGCGGATTGCGGGGGAGATGGGGGTCTGAGGGGGGAAGGGGGCGGGGGGAGGGGGGAGGGGGCGACCCCCCGTTCCGGACCTGCGCCTTGTTCCCCTTGTTCCGTGGACCGGAGAAGGGCGTCGCGGACGTGTCTTACGCTGGTCCGGTGACTACGCCCGAAGCCGAGCAGAGCGAGTCCTTGTCCGCTGCCGAGGAGCCGGTCGCCGAGGGCGCCGGATCCGGGGAGGCCCCGGGCACAGGCGGGGACGGGGAGACGGTCGGGGCGCGGCCCGAGGAGCGGCTGGAACGAGCCGTGCGGGCCGCCGAGCAGGCGTTGATCGAGTACGAGATCGCCGTGGAGACCTTCCGCGTCGAGGTCGAGAACTTCTCGCGGCTGCACCACCAGAAGCTCGGGCCGATGTACACGCGCCTCGACGAGCTGGAGGCGGAGATCGCCGAGGTGCGGGCCGCCCGCTCCGGTGACCCCGAGGACATACGCCGCGCCCATGAGGCACGCGCCCGGGTCATGCCGATGCCGGGTGTCGAGGAACTTTTCCACGGCTGGATGGACTCCGAAGAGGGACTGTTCCCGGAGGCCCAGGCCATGCTGACGGACCAGCCCGTACGGCCCCCGCAGCGGGTCCGTCCCAGCGAGGAGGCCCGCAAGCTCTACCGCGAGCTCGCCCGCAAGGCCCACCCCGACCTTGCCCAGGACGAGGGCGAGCGGAAGCGGCGGGACGAGTTCATCGCCCGGGTCAATGCCGCCTACGCCCGCGGCGACGAGGCCCTGCTGCGCGAACTCTCCGAGGAGTGGGCGGCCGGCCCCGTCCCGGAGGAGCGCGGGCCGAGCCGTGGCGAGGAGCTCTACGCCCGTCTGGAGTGGCTCGCCCAGCGCAAGGAAATGCTGACGCTCGTGGCCCGGGAGCTGGAGGAGAGCGCGATCGGCTCGATGCTCCGGCTCGCCCCCGACGACCCCGACGCTCTCCTGGAGGAGATCGCGGAGCAGCTGCTGGCCCAGGTCGCGGAGAAGGAAGCCGAGCTGGAGGCGCTGCGCGGCTGAGTGCCGCCTGCGGCCTGAGCCGTCGGGCCTGAGCCTGATCCGTCCGGCACGGTCCATCCGGATCGGTCCATCCGGATCGGTGTGGCGAGATCCCGCCGACCCGGCATGATCCAACCGCGTCGGGGAACGTTCGCGCTTGCGTCGGGTAGCGTCGGAGTATGCATTTCGGAGCTGGTGTGCCCACGGTCGAGGTCGCGGACCTCAAGGACGGCGACTTTCTGCTGGATGTCCGCGAGGACGACGAGTGGCAGGCGGGTCACGCCCAGGGGGCGCTGCACATTCCCATCAGCGAGTTCGTCGCGCGCTACGGCGAGTTCACCGAGGCGGCCCCGCAGGACGGCCGGGTGAATGTGATCTGCCGCTCCGGTGGCCGCTCGGCCCAGGTCGCGATGTATCTGGTCCAGCAGGGATTCGACGCGGTGAACGTCGACGGCGGTATGCAGGTCTGGGCCGCTGCGGGCCGCCCCGTCGTGGACGCCAAGGGGGAGCCGGGCTTCGTGTTGTAGTCGGAGCCCGGGTCTGCTTCCGACGGCGGCGGCCGCTCACGCAAGCGGATGCGCCGCCAGCAGATCTCCCAGCGTCTCCTCGTGGGCCGCGGCAGGGCCGAGAGACAGTTCCAGGTGCTTGGCCCAGGCGTGGTACCGGTGCAGGGCGTAGTCGGTGTCGGCGCCGAACCCTCCGTGCAGATGCTGCGCGGTCTGCACCACTCGCCGTACGCCCTCCGACGCCCAGATCTTTGCCACTGCCACATCCCCGGCGGCCGGCAGCGCGCCCCCCGCGCCGGAGCTGATCCGCCACGCGGCCTGCCACAGAGTGGCCTCCATGGCGCGCAGATCGATGTACCGGTCGGCGGCCTGTACGGCGACCGCCTGGAACGTGGCGATCGGGTATCCGAACTGCTCTCGCTTGCTGGTGTAGTCGCTCGTCATCCTCAGCACGCCATCGCCGAGGCCGAGCGCGAGCGCGCATGTCCCGGTGGTGAGCAGCAGGCGGAGCCACTCCCACGCCCCCTCGGTGTCGAGCACGTACGGCGCCGTGATCCGCGCGGACTCCAGCCGAAGCTGCGCGAGCCGTTCCCCGGTGGTGGAGATCTGCTCGGCGAGGACGACGCCCTGGTGTACCCGTGGTACCAGGGCGAGGACGGCGTGGCGGGAGTCGTCGGTGTGCGCCGGTACGAGGACGAAGTCGGCGTTGTACGCCCATGGCACCGCCGTCTGCATTCCGTCCAGCACCCAGGTGCCGTCGCCGTCCCGTCGGGCGACCACCGCTAGTTCGGCAGGGTCGTGCCCGGTCCGGCCGTGTGCGGCGACCGTGAGTACCAGTTCTCCGCGGCCCGCCCGGGCGAGCAGTTCCTCCTTCACCTCTGCGCTTCCGTACGCCTGCACGGTCGCGGCTGCGGCCGTGCTCTCCAGCAACGGCACGCGTGCCAGTACCTTCGCCGACTCGCGCAGCACCAGGCAGAGGGCGATGGCGTCGAGGCCGGCCCCGCCGTACTCCGTGTCCAGCAGCAGGCTCAGCAGGTCCGCGTCCGCGAGCCGCGCCCACAGCGTCCGGTCGAAGTCGTCGGCGACGGCGCCCGTGGTCCGCGCGGGGCTGGGTACCCCGTCCGGGGCGACCCCGGCGAACACGGCCTTCGCCGCCTCGACCGCCGCCTGGTGCTCCTCGCTGAAGGTGAAGTCCACGGCCTGTCCTCCTGGCGGATCCGCTGATCTGACGGAGCGTCAAGATAGAACAGGTTCTATAAGAAGGGAACGGTCGGTCGACGAGCAGCAGCAAAGGTACCGTCGGCCCGTATCCACCGGCTGAGGCCGCCGGTCACCGGTCGAAGTCCAGCTCCACCTTCTCCGTGACCGGATGCGACTGGCAGGCCAGGACATACCCGGCTTCCGTCTCCTCCGGCTCCAGCGCGAAGTTGCGGTCCATCCGCACCTCACCCGAGACCAGGAAGGCCCGGCAGGTCCCGCACACCCCGCCCTTGCAGGCGTAGGGCGCGTCGGACCGGTTGCGCAGCACCGTTTCCAGCAGCGACTCCCCGTCCTGGACCGGCCAGGTGCCGCCGCGCCCGTCGAGCCGTGCGGTCACCGTGCTGTGCGCGGGGGCCGCTACGGATGGCGTGGCCAGGGCTCCGTCGTCCACGTGGAAGATCTCCTCGTGGATACGGGTCCGGGCCACCCCGAGCCCGCGCAGCGCCCGCTCCGCCGACTGCACCAGCCCGAAGGGTCCGCACAGGAACCAGCCCGCGACCCTGTCCACCGGCAGCAAGCTCGGCAGCAGCCCGGAAAGCCGCTCCTGGTCCAGCCGCCCGGACGGCAGTCCGGCCTGTTGTTCCTCCCGGGAGAGCACCGTGACCAGCTGGAACCGTTCGGGGAAGCGGTCCTTGAGGTCGGCGACCTCGTCAAGGAACATCGTCGAGGCGGACGTCCGGTCGCTGCGTATCAGGCAGAACCTGGCCCGGGGCTCCCGAGCCAGCAGCGTTGCCGCGATCGACAGCACGGGTGTGATTCCGCTGCCGCCCACCACCGCTGCGTACAGCCCGGGCGCGGGGTCCAGCGTGAACCGTCCCGCCGGTGTCATCACCTCCAGCTCGTCTCCGACGGCGATCTCCTTGAGCGCGTATGTGGAGAAGGCTCCGCCCTCGACCAGCCGCACCCCGACCCGCAGCGTGTGCGCACCCTCCTGGTCCGGCGCCGGGGCGGGGGAGCAGATCGAGTACGTGCGCCGTATCTCCGTGCCGTCGACGGTGCGGCGCAGGGCGAGGTGCTGGCCGGGCGCATGCCGGTACTCCTCGCGCAGCGCGGGCGGCACGGCGAAGGTCAGGGCCACGGAGTCGTTGGTGAGCCGGTCGACGGCGGCCACCGGGAGCGGGTGGAACCGGGCCATCACAGCTCCTTGAAGTGGTCGAACGGCTCGCGGCAGTCCAGGCAGCGGCGCAGCGCCTTGCACGCGGTGGACGAGAAACGGCTCAGCAGCTCGGTCTCGGCGGAGCCGCAGTACGGGCAGCACACCGGACCGTCCGGCTCGGGAGAGCCTGCGACCGTGCGCGTCGGGCCCAGTTGCAGGGTCACCGGACCGGATGCCTGCGGGTGTCGTGCACGCGGCGGCGCTATCCCGAACTCCCGTAGTTTGCGGCGGCCTTCGTCGGAGATGTCGTCCGTCGACCAGGCGGGGGCGAGTACCGTGCGCACGACGACCTCCCGTACGCCGTGCTCGTGCAGTACCCGCTCTATGTCCAGGGACATCGCCTCGATCGCGGGGCATCCCGTGTACGTCGGGGTCAGTTCGACCTCCACCGTGTCCGTGCCGCGCACATGGACTGCCCGCAGAACGCCCAGCTCTTCCAGCGTGAGCACGGGCAGCTCCGGGTCGGGGACGGAGCCGGCGAGCCGGCGCAGTTCCTCTTCGAGAGCCGTGGCCGTCGTCACCATGACGCCCCCGGGTGGCTGCGGTGCAGATGCTGCATCTCGGCGAGCATCCGTCCGAAGGGTTCGGTGTGCAGGCCTTGTCGTCCTGCGCCCGCGGTCCACGCCCCGGACTGCGGCCCTTCGGGGACCTCCAGGGTGGCCCGGCGCAGGACGTCGCCCACCGACTCCAGCCAGGTGGCCTTCATTCCAGTCCAGTCGACGTCCACGCCCTCGACCGGCTGGAACATCTCCCCCGTGAAGCGCCACAGGGCCTCGCACGCGCGCCGTATCCGCTCGTGGCTGATGTCCGTGCCGTCGCCGAGCCGTAGTGTCCACTGTTCGGCGTGGTCCTGGTGGTAGGTGACCTCCTTGACCGCCTTGGCCGCGAGGCCCGCGAACTCGCTCTCTCCCGCGGCGAGTTGGGTGTACAGGAGTCGCTGGTAGGTGGAGAAGTACAGCTGGCGGGCGATCGTGTGCGCGAAGTCGCCGTTCGGCTGTTCCACCAGTTGCAGGTTGCGGAAGGCGCGTTCCTCCCGGAGATACGCCAGCTCGTCCTCGTCGCCCGCCATGGACAGCAGCACCCGGGCCTGGCCCAGCAGGTCGAGCGCGATGTTGGCGAGGGCGACCTCCTCCTCGAGCACGGGCGCATGGCCCGCCCACTCCCCCAGGCGGTGCGAGAGCACCAGGGCGTCGTCGCCGAGGGCCAGGGCGGCGGCGGTGTGCACGGTGACGGTCACAGGTGCTTCACTCCTTCCGGGATCTCGTAGAACGTCGGGTGCCGGTACGGCTTGTCGGCGGCTGGTTCGAAGAACGGGTCCTTCTCGTCCGGTGAGGACGCGGTGATCGAGGCGGACGGCACGACCCAGATCGAGACGCCCTCGCCGCGCCGGGTGTACAGGTCGCGCGCATTGCGCAGGGCCAGCTCGGCGTCCGGGGCGTGCAGGCTGCCCGCGTGGGTGTGCGAGAGTCCACGGCGCGAACGCACGAAGACCTCCCACAGCGGCCACTCTTCCGTCGTCGTCATGCTCGCGCCTTCCCGCTCTCACCGGCCGGGGTGGCCGACGGTCCACCGGCCACACGTGCGGGCCCGTCGGCCGCCCGTGTCCCGCCGTTGTGCTTCGCCGCGTACGCCGCGGCCGCTTCCCGCACCCATGCGCCCTCGTCGTGCGCCTGCCTGCGCTGGGTTATCCGTTGCTCGTTGCAGGGGCCGTTCCCCTTGAGGACCTCCCAGAACTCCGTCCAGTCGATGGGGCCGAAGTCGTGGTGCCCCCGTTCCTCGTTCCAGCGCAGTTCCGGGTCGGGGAGCGTCAGTCCCAGCGACTCCGCCTGCGGGACGCAGATGTCCACGAAGCGCTGGCGCAGTTCGTCGTTCGAGTGGCGCTTGATCTTCCAGGCCATCGACTGCGCGGAGTGCGCCGACTCGTCGTCGGGCGGGCCGAACATCATCAGGGACGGCCACCACCAGCGGTCCACGGCGTCCTGCGCCATCGCGTGCTGTTCCGGTGTGCCCCGGCTGAGGGTCAGCAGCAGCTCGTACCCCTGGCGCTGGTGGAAGGACTCCTCCTTGCAGATGCGGACCATCGCGCGGGCGTACGGGCCGTACGAACAGCGGCAGAGGGGCACCTGGTTGGTGATCGCGGCACCGTCCACGAGCCAGCCGATGGCGCCGACGTCCGCCCAGGTCAGCGTGGGGTAGTTGAAGATCGAGGAGTACTTCTGGCGGCCCGTGTGCAGCTTGTCGAGGAGTTCGTCACGGCTCGTGCCGAGCGTTTCCGCCGCGCTGTAGAGGTACAGCCCGTGGCCGGCCTCGTCCTGGACCTTGGCCATCAGGATCGCCTTGCGGCGCAGTGAGGGAGCGCGCGTGATCCAGTTGGCCTCCGGCTGCATGCCGATGATCTCGGAGTGCGCGTGCTGGGCGATCTGCCGGACCAGGGTCGCGCGATAGGCGTCGGGCATCCAGTCGCGCGGCTCGATGCGCTCGTCGGCGGCGACGGCGGCGTCGAAGACGGCCTCGTACGCCTCCGCGCCGGACTCTGCCGTGCCGTCCACGCGGGCCGTCCGGTGCGCTGCTGCAGTCGCCATGCGGTCCCCCTCGACCTCTCGCTTCTCTCCCGACCGATCGTTCGGTTCGGTCGGTTCAATGGTGGGACGAGGCGCCGTAGGGTGTCAACCGCTGTGGACAACCTCCGGGCCGCTGCCCGGCCGCTGTGCCCATTGGGCTGTGCGGGGCGGGTGGGGCTGAGTACCGTTCCCGTGCAAACGCCGCGGTGTGCTGCGAACGGGTGATGCCTCCGCGCGGGCCGTGGCGGGAACGGCAGGTGGACCGGGGCCGTCGGCACGGGGCGGGGCCAGGACACGGAAAGCTCGGGAGACGGGGCGGGATGGACGCGTACGACGAGGGACCGGACGCCCGGCGGGAGCAGCCGGGCGGTTCCGAGGACCCGGTGTCCTCCGTGCCCGAGGGCGCGACGAGCGACGTACCGGAGGACCCGGCGCCGGGCGGGGTCGCGGGGCCGCGGGGCCCGGGCGGTCCCGGCCCCGACGCCGCGGCTGCGTCCGGGCCCCCGCCTGCCCCCGCCACCTCCTCGGAACCCGCGGAATCCGGCGGCGCCACGGAGCCGCCCGCCGTCCCCGGTATCCCCCTCGCCCCCGAGCCGGCCCCCGAGCCTGGCGCTGGTGTCTCCACGGAGCCGGTCCCCGGCCCTGACAGTGGCATCTCCACGGAGCCGGTCCCCGGCCCTGACAGTGGCATCTCCACGGAGCCGGCCCCCGGCCCCGACAGCGGCATCTCCGCAGAGCCCGCCCCCGGCCCCGACGCCGCCCTCGCCCCCCGCACCGGCATAGCCGCCCTCTCCCTGCGCTACCAGATCGCCGCCGCGCTTGCGCTCGCGGTCCTCGCCGTCGCCGCCTGCGTGCACCTCGGGATGGTGTTCCTGCACGTCGCACCCGCGAACACCCTCACCAAGAAGCACGGCAAGGCGATCGACGACTGGATCTACCCCGAGTTCGAGCAGAACTGGAAACTGTTCGCTCCCAATCCGCTGCAGCAGAACATCGACGTCCAGGTCCGCGCCGAGCTGCGCACCGGGAACGGCGGCGAGCGGACGACCGGCTGGTACGACCTGTCCGCGCTCGACGGCGCCGCCATCCACGGCAACCTGCTGCCGAGCCACACCCAGCAGAACGAGCTTCGCCGCGCCTGGGACTTCTACCTCGCCTCGCACGACGGCGAGAACCGCCCCACGGGCCTGCGCGGTGCCCTGTCCGAGAACTATCTGCGCCGTGTCGTCGTCCTGCGCCTCGCCCGCGAGCACGCGGCCGGCCGCGGCGAGACCCTCGAACGCGTCCAGGTCCGCTCACGCACCGCCAATGTGCCGTCTCCCAAGTGGAGCGACGAGAAGGTCTCCACCACGCCCGCGTACCACCAGCTGCCCTGGTGGTCGCTGCCGGACGGCGAACGGACGGAGGCGAGCGCCTGATGAACCGGATCGCCCTCTGTGTCTCGCGTGGCGTCGCCCGTGTCACCGACGCCGCCCTCGGCCCCCGCCAGACCGCGGTCGTCCGCATCGGCTTCGCCGCCACCTGGCTGCTGTTCCTGCTGCGCGAGTTCCCGCACCGCCAGGAGATGTACGGGCCCGACGGACCGTGGAGCTGGGACCTCGCCCAGCAGCTCATCGCGAACAACCACGCCTTCACGATCCTGATGTGGTCCGACAGCCAGGTGTGGTTCGAGACGGTCTACGCCCTCGCTGTGCTGTCGAGCGCCCTGCTGCTGGTCGGCTGGCACACCCGCGCGATGTCCGTGCTGTTCATGGTGGGCGTGCTGTCGCTGCAGAACCGCAGCGTCTTCGTGGGAGACGGCGGCGACAACGTCATCCATCTGATGGCGATCTACCTGGTGTTCACGAGATGCGGACAGGTGTGGTCGCTGGACGAGCGGCGCGCCCGGCGCGCTGATGCGGCACGCGCGCGTGGAGAGCTGCCGGGACCCGACCGGGTCGGCCCCGCCCTGTGGGGGGTACTCGGTTTCGCGCTGGCCCTGGCGACGGGAGCGGGCCGGGTCGACGGCGACTGGCTGATCGTGTTCTGGGGTCTGTGGGCCGTGCAGGGCTTGTGGTGGTACGTCGACCGGCGTGCGTCGCACACGGAGCCCCGCATCCTGCTGGACGTCGTCGCCAACCTCGTCCACAACGCCGCCCTCCTCGTGATCATGGCCGAGGCGTGCCTGATCTACTCGACCGCCGGCTGGTACAAGATCCAGGGCTCGCGCTGGCAGGACGGCACCGCGGTCTACTACCCGCTCCACCTCGACTACTTCTCGCCCTGGCCCGCCCTGTCCGACCTGCTGTCCTCGTACGGCACGTCGGTGCTGCTGGTGACGTACGGGACGGTCGCCGCGCAGGTCGCGTTCCCGTTCACCCTGTTCAACCGGCGCGTGAAGAACGTCCTGCTGGCGCTCATGATCACTGAGCACGCGGTGATCGCCGTGGTCCTCGGGCTGCCGTTCTTCTCGCTCGCGATGATCGCCGCGGATGCCGTGTTCCTGCCGACGTCCTTCCTGCGGCGGCTGGGGGAATGGGCGGCACGCGCGCGTGAACGGCTGACGCAGAACGGCGCCCGCCGTGTGCTGCCCGGCCCCCGAGCGCCGCGCGCCGAGGCGGCGGCCGAGCACACGCATGCGAGTTCGACGGCGTGACCGGTGCGCGAGTGCGCCGTCCGAGTCCACCGTCGTTCTCCTGGCCCCCTGCGGGCGCCGGGGCCGTCCGGCCTGCGCCGCACGTAGGCTGCACGACATGACGGACCGGCTCCGCAGCACCACCGACCCGCTGAGCACCTGGCGCAGGCTCGCCGACGCCTCCGTCCTGCTCGACGGCTTCCACGCGCTCAAGCACGCGGTGCGCTTCCACGCGCGCGTGCCGGTCGCCGTCACCGTCGACCGCCGCGCGGCGCTCGCCCTGGCCGACGAGCTGGCCCCCGACGTACGGGACACCCTGGACGCGCTCCTGACCGAGGTGCCGGAGGCCATGTACCAGGCTCTCGTGCCGCGCCCGCACCCCACCGGGGTCGCCGCCCTCGCCGAGCGACCCGCGCGCGAGGCCAATCTGGAGACCCTCCGGCGCACGCCCCGCACTGCCCCCGTCGTCGTCCTCGACAACCCGCGCAACCTCGGCAACGCGGGCGCGGTGATCCGGCTCGCGGCCGGCTTCGGCGCGACCGGAGTGGTCACGACCGGCACGCTCGACCCCTGGCATCCCACGGTCGTCCGCGGCGGGGCCGGGCTGCACTTCGCCACGGCCGTGGAGCGGCTGTCGGTGGGAGAGCTGCCGCCGGGCCCGCTCTTCGCGCTGGACCCGGAGGGCGACGACATCCGCGGGCTGAAGCTCCCGGACGACGCCGTGCTCGCCTTCGGCTCCGAGCGCACCGGCCTGTCCGCCGAACTGCGCGCCCGCACCGACCACCTGGTGTCCCTGCCGATGCGCCCCCAGGTCTCCAGCTACAACCTCGCGACCAGTGTGGCCATGACGCTGTACCACTGGAGCGCCACCGGGGGCGCACCCGCCTGAGGCGCTGCTACGCCTCCCGGCGGACCTCCACCACCCGGAAGCGGCTCGCCACGAACGCCCCGTCGCACAGGGCCGCGTTGGCCGCCGGGTTGCCGCCCGAGCCGTGGAAGTCGGAGAAGGCGGCCGTCTGGTTGACGTACACCGCGCCGGTCAGGTTGAGCGAGAGCTGGGCGCACTCCTCCAGGCAGGCCTCCTCCACGGCCTGCTCGACCTCCTCGGAGGTGGTGTACGCGCCGACGGTCATCGCGCCCTTGTCCCTGATGGTCCGCCGCAGCAGCTCCACCGCGTCCGCCGCCGAGTCGACCGCGACGGCGAAGGAGACCGGGCCGAAGCACTCGCTCATGTAGGCGGCCTCGGCGTCAGGCTTGGCACCGTCCAGCTTGACGATCACCGGCGTGCGCACGACCGCCTCCGGGAACTCCGGATTGGTGATCTCCCGTGAGGCCAGGGCGACTTCGCCGAGCCCGGCCGCCGCTTCAAGGCGGGCCTTGACGTCCGGGTTCACGATCGCGCCGAGCAGCGCGTTCGCGCGCGCGTCGTCGCCCAGCAGGCCGTCGACCGAGCGCGCGAGATCGGCCACCACCTCGTCGTACGACTTCGGGCCTTCGTCGGTGGTGATGCCGTCCCGGGGGATCAGCAGGTTCTGCGGGGTGGTGCACATCTGCCCGCTGTACAGCGACAGGGAGAACGCCAGGTTCGACAGCATCCCCTTGTAGTTGCCGGTCGACTCCACGATCACCGTATTGACGCCGGCCTTCTCCGTGTAGACCTGCGCCTGGCGGGCGTTGGTCTCCAGCCAGTCGCCGAACGCCGTCGAGCCCGTGTAGTCGATGATCCGGATCTCCGGGCGCACGGCCAGCGTCTTGGCGATGCCCTCGCCGGGGCGTTCGGCGGCCAGCGCCACCAGGTTCGGGTCGAAGCCGGCCTCGGCGAGCACCTGGCGGGCCACCTGCACGGTGAGCGCGAGCGGCAGCACGGCGCGCGGGTGGGGCTTGACCAGGACGGCGTTGCCGGTGGCGAGGGAGGCGAACAGGCCCGGGTAGCCGTTCCACGTCGGGAAGGTGTTGCAGCCGACGACCAGCGCGATACCGCGCGGTACGGGTTTGAACGTCTTGCTGAGCGCCAGCGGGTCGCGCTTGCCCTGGGGCTTGGTCCACTCCGCGGTGTCGGGCGTGCGGACCTGCTCCACGTACGCGTAGGCCACCGCCTCCAGGCCGCGGTCCTGGGCGTGCGGGCCGCCCGCCTGGAACGCCATCATGAAGGCCTGGCCGCTGGTGTGCATGACCGCGTGCGCGAACTCGTGCGTCCGGTCGCTGATGCGCTTGAGGATCTCCAGACACACCACCGCGCGCATCTCCGCGCCCGCGTCGCGCCACGCCCGCTGGCCGGCGCGCATGGCGGGCAGCAGGACGTCGATGTCCGCGTGGGGGTAAGTGATCCCCAGCTCGATCCCGTACGGCGACACCTCGCCGCCCGCCCAGTCGTCCGTGCCCGGCTGGCCGAGGTCGAGACGGGTGCCCAGGAGGGCGTCGAAGGCGGCCTTGCCGGCCGCCGCGTCCAGGCTGCCCCCCTCGCCGTAGGCCTTGGGGTGCTCGGGGTGCGGGGACCAGTAGGCGCGCGTGCGGATCGCTTCCAGCGCCTGGTCGAGAGTGGGCCGGTGCTGGGCGATCAGCTGGTGCGCGGTGAGTTCGGCGGCCATGCGGGACCAACTCCTCGTCTCCTGAGCTCTTCCTTGAGCTCGTGACCTGGGCAGAAACAGGCGGACAGAGTTAGAGTAACCGAACGATCGGTCGGGACAAGGGGGTCCGCCGCATCTGTGGAAAACCCCGTGCGGGAGGATCGCGCACATGACAGCACTCGACCTCAGCAGCCCCGTGGCCGTCGTCGGCACCGGCACCATGGGCCAGGGAATAGCCCAGGTCGCGCTGGTCGCGGGCCATCCCGTCCGGCTGTACGACGCCGTCCCCGGCCGCGCCCAGGAGGCGGTCGCCGCGATCGGCGCCCGCCTCGACCGGCTCGTCGAGAAGGACCGGCTCACCGGCGCCGAACGGGACGCGGCGCGTGCCCGCCTCCTGCCCGCCGGGAACCTTGGCGAGCTCGCCGACTGCTCGCTCGTCGTCGAGGCGGTCCTGGAACGCCTGGAGGCGAAACAGCAGCTGTTCCGGGAGCTGGAGGACGTCGTCGGCGAGGACTGTCTGCTCGCCACCAACACCTCGTCCCTCTCTGTGACCGCCATCGGCGGCGCCCTGCGCAATGCGAGCCGGTTCGTGGGCCTGCACTTCTTCAATCCCGCGCCGCTGCTGCCGCTCGTGGAGGTCGTCTCCGGGTTCGCCACCGACGTCACGTCGGCCACGCGCGCGTACGAGACGGCCCGAGCCTGGGGCAAGACCCCGGTGGCCTGCGCGGACACCCCCGGCTTCATCGTCAACCGCATCGCCCGGCCCTTCTACGCCGAGGCGTTCGCGGTGTACGAGGCGCAGGCCGCCGACCCGGCCACGATCGATGCGGTCCTGCGCGAGTCGGGCGGCTTCCGGATGGGCGCCTTCGAGCTGACCGACCTCATCGGGCAGGACGTCAACGAGTCGGTCACCCGCTCCGTGTGGGAGTCCTTCTTCCAGGACGTGCGCTTCACGCCGTCGCTTGCCCAGCGGCGGCTGGTCGAGTCGGGTCGGCTCGGCCGCAAGACCGGACAGGGCTGGTACGAGTACGGGGAGGGCGCCGAGCGAACCGAGCCGCACACCGCGGAGCGGGCGCAGCCGCCCGCGTACGTCGTCGCCGAGGGCGACCTGGGCCCCGCCTCCGAACTGCTCGCGCTCATCCGCGAGGCGGGCATCGGCGTACGCGAGGACGAGGAGGACCACGGCACCCGCCTGGTGCTGCCGAGCGGCGGCCAGCTGGTGCTCGCCGACGGGCAGACCTCCGTCGAGTTCCGTGACGTCGTCTACTTCGACCTGGCGCTCGACTACCGCAGGGCGACCCGCATCGCCCTGTCCGCCTCCCAGGACACCTCCCAGAAGACCCTCGCCGACGCCATCGGGCTCTTCCAGGCGCTCGGCAAGGACGTCAGCGTCATCGGGGACGTGCCCGGCATGATCGTCGCCCGCACGGTGGCGCGGATCGTCGACCTGGCGCACGACGCCGTGGCCAAGGGTGTGGCCACCGAGGACGACATCGACACCGCGATGCGTCTCGGCGTCAACTACCCGCTCGGCCCGTTCGAATGGAGCCGCAGGCTCGGCCGCAGCTGGGCCTACGACCTCCTGGACGACCTGCACATGCGCGACCCCTCCGGACGGTACGCGCCGTCCCTGGCCCTCTACCGCCACGCGTACGCCTCCGAGAAGCGGGAGGGCACCTCATGACCACCGCCAAGCGCGACACATACACCCCGGAGAGCCTGCTCTCCGTCGCCGTTCAGGTCTTCAACGAGCGCGGCTACGACGGCACTTCCATGGAGCACCTCTCCAAGGCGGCCGGCATCTCCAAGTCGTCGATATACCACCACATCGCAGGCAAGGAGGAGCTGCTGCGTCGCGCCGTCAGCCGTGCCCTGGACGGCCTCTTCGGGATCCTCGACGAGGAGCACGCGTGCGTGGGGCGTGCCGTGGAGCGGCTGGAGTACGTCGTGCGGCGCATGGTCGAGGTGCTCACCGCCGAACTGCCGTACGTGACGCTGCTGCTGCGGGTGCGCGGCAACACCGGCACCGAGCGGTGGGCGCTGGAGCGGCGCCGTGAGTTCGACCACCGGGTCGCCGAGCTGCTCAAGGCCGCGGCCGCCGACGGGGATGTGCGCGGCGATGTGGAGGTGCGGCTCGCGACACGGCTCGTCTTCGGGATGATCAACTCGATCGTGGAGTGGTACCGGCCCGACGGGCGGGGCATGGGCGAGCGTGAGGTGGCCGACGCGGTCGTGCAGTTGGCCTTCGGGGGCCTCCGCAAGGAGCCGTGACCGGGCCTTGGCGGCTCAGCCCTCCGGCTCCAGGTCCTCCTCCTCGAACACCAGCAGAGTGCGCGTGCTGAGCACTTCGGGGATCGCCTGGAGCCGGGTGAGGACGAGTTCGCGCAGTGCCCTGTTGTCGGGCGTGTGCACCAGCAGCAGCACGTCGAAGTCGCCGCCCACCAGGGCGATGTGGGAGGCGCCGGGCAGTGCGCGCAGCTGCTCGCGGACCGCGCGCCAGGAGTTCTGCACGATTTTCAGGGTGATGTACGCCGAGGTGCCCTGACCGGCGCGTTCATGATTGACGCGCGCCCCGAAGCCGCGGATCACGCCGTCCTCGATGAGCCGGTTGATGCGCGCGTAGGCGTTGGCCCGTGAGACATGGACGTGCTCGGCGACCGCCCGTATGGAGGCACGGCCGTCCGCCTGGAGTATGTGGAGGATGTCCCGGTCGATGGCGTCGAGGGGGCGCGGGGACGGCAGAGCGGCTCCGTGCTCCGGCGGCTCGGCCATTTGTTCAGATGCCATATATCCCCGCCTCTCTACCATGGACGTACTGCGTCCATCTCAGGCTGTGGAGAACCGTTTGTCCACAGCCTGGAGGCGCCTGTAGCCAAAATGTGCCGTCGACCGAACAATCGGTAGGTGAGGCGCATCACCACCGTGGCGCGCCATAAGCCGCTCCCACGAGGAGGTGCCGTCATGACGGTCATGGAGCAGCGGGGCGCGTACCGGCCGACCCCGCCGCCCGCCTGGCAGCCCCGCACGGACCCCGCTCCACTGCTGCCCGACGCACTGCCGTACCGCGTCCTCGGCACCGAGGCGGCCGCCAAGGCCGACCCGGAGCTGCTGCGCCGGCTGTACGCCCAGCTGGTGCGCGGCCGTCGGTACAACGCGCAGGCGACGGCGCTCACCAAGCAGGGCCGCCTGGCCGTCTACCCCTCCAGCACGGGACAGGAGGCCTGCCAGGTCGCCGCCGCGCTCGTCCTCGAGGAACGGGACTGGCTCTTCCCCAGCTACCGCGACACGCTCGCCGCCGTCGCCCGCGGCGTCGACCCCGTCCAGGCCCTCACCCTGCTGCGCGGCGACTGGCACACCGGCTACGACCCGTACGCGCACCGTGTGGCACCCCTGTGCACCCCGCTCGCCACCCAGCTCCCGCACGCCGTGGGCCTCGCCCATGCCGCGCGTCTGAAGGGCGACGACGTGGTCGCGCTCGCGATGGTCGGCGACGGCGGCACCAGCGAGGGCGACTTCCACGAGGCCATGAACTTCGCCGCGGTCTGGCAGGCACCGGTCGTCTTCCTCGTCCAGAACAACGGCTTCGCGATCTCCGTCCCGCTCGCCAAGCAGACCGCGGCACCCTCCCTGGCCCACAAGGCCGTCGGGTACGGCATGCCGGGCCGCCTGGTCGACGGAAACGACGCGGCCGCCGTGCACGAGGTGCTCGCGGACGCCGTGGCGCACGCGCGCGCGGGTGGCGGCCCCACGCTCGTCGAGGCGGTGACGTACCGCATCGACGCCCATACGAATGCCGACGACGCGACCCGCTACCGCGCCGACGCCGAGGTCGAGACCTGGCGCGCCCACGACCCGATCGTGCTGCTGGAGCGGGAGTTGACGGAGCACGACCTGCTCGACGAGGACGGGATACGGGCCGCGCGCGAGGACGCCGAGGCGCTGGCGGCGGACCTGCGGGCACGCATGAACCAGGACCCGGCGCTCGACCCCATGGACCTCTTCGCCCACGTGTACGCCCAGCCCACGACCCAGCTCCTGGAGCAGGAGACCCAGTTGCAGGCGGAGCTGGACGCGGAGGCCGCCGGACCGGAAGGAGCCGGACGATGACGACCGTTGCCCTCAAGCCGGCGACCATGGCGCAGGCCCTCACGCGCGCGTTGCGCGACGCCATGGCGGCCGACCCGTCCGTGCACGTCATGGGTGAGGACGTGGGCACGCTCGGCGGTGTCTTCCGCGTCACCGACGGGCTCGCCAAGGAGTTCGGCGACGACCGTTGCACGGACACCCCGCTCGCCGAGGCGGGCATCCTCGGCGCGGCCGTCGGCATGGCGATGTACGGTCTCAGGCCGGTCGTGGAGATGCAGTTCGACGCATTCGCCTACCCCGCGTTCGAGCAGCTGATCAGCCATGTCTCGCGCATGCGCAACCGCACGAGGGGCGCGATGCCTCTGCCGATCACCATCCGTGTCCCCTACGGGGGAGGCATCGGCGGCGTCGAGCATCACAGCGACTCCTCCGAGGCGTACTACATGGCGACCCCGGGCCTCCATGTCGTCACGCCCGCGACGGTGGCCGACGCGTACGGACTGCTGCGGGCCGCCATCGACTCCGACGACCCGGTGGTCTTCCTCGAACCCAAGCGGCTGTACTGGTCGAAGGACTCCTGGAACCCCGAGGAGCCCGAGGCCGTGGAGCCGATAGGCCGTGCGGTGGTGCGGCGCCCGGGCCGGAGCGCCACGCTCATCACCTACGGTCCGTCGCTGCCCGTCTGCCTGGAGGCGGCCGAGGCGGCACGGGCGGAGGGCTGGGACCTCGAAGTCGTCGATCTGCGCTCCCTGGTGCCGTTCGACGACGAGACGGTGACCGCGTCCGTACGCCGCACGGGCCGGGCCGTGGTGGTGCACGAGGCGAGCGGCTTCGGCGGTCCCGGCGGCGAGATCGCCGCGCGTGTGACCGAGCGCTGCTTCCACTATCTGGACGCGCCGGTGCTGCGGGTCGCCGGCTTCGACATCCCGTATCCGCCGCCGATGCTGGAGCGGCACCATCTGCCGGGCGTCGACCGGATCCTGGACGCCGTGGGGCGCCTGCAGTGGGAGGCGGAGAGCTGATGGCCCAGGTGCTGGAGTTCAGGCTGCCGGACCTCGGGGAGGGGCTGACCGAGGCCGAGATCGTCCGCTGGCTGGTGCAGGTCGGGGACGTCGTCGCGGTCGACCAGCCGGTCGTCGAGGTGGAGACGGCCAAGGCGATGGTCGAGGTGCCGTGCCCCTACGGGGGCGTGATCACGGCCCGCTTCGGCGAGGAGGGCACGGAACTTCCCGTGGGCGCGCCGCTGTTGACGGTTGCCGTCGGCGCCCCCGCGGAACCCGGCGAGGAGTCCTCCGGGAACGTGCTCGTCGGATACGGCACGACGGCGGCGCCTGCCCGGCGCCGCCGGGTACGCCCCGCTCAGCCCGCCGCGCAGCCCGCGAACGGGGCACCGCGGGAAGCCGAACCCGTCGGCGGGGAGATGCCGGTGTCCACAGCCCGGCGCCCGGCGTCCGCGCCCGGCCGGACACACCGCGTGGCAGCTCCCGAGCACCACGACGGGCCCGTCCCGGTGATCTCCCCCCTGGTACGCAGGCTTGCCCGGGAGAACGGCGTGGACCTGCGGCAGTTGGCGGGTTCCGGGCCCGACGGGCTGATCCTGCGGGCGGACGTGGAGGGCGCCCTGAGGGCCATGACGGCTCGCCCGGAGGCCCTGGCGGCCCCGGCAGACATGGCAGCAGTGAGCGGACCCGTCACCAGCGCCCCCTCTGCGGCGGTGCGCACCACCGCGCCCACCGGCGGCACCCGCATCCCCCTCAAGGGCGTCCGCGGCGCCGTCGCCGACAAGCTCTCCCGGAGTCGGCGGGAGATCCCGGACGCCACCTGCTGGGTGGACGCCGACGCGACGGAGCTCCTGCGCGCCCGGGCGGCCATGAACGCCGCCGGAGGCACCAAGATCTCCCTGCTTGCGCTGCTGGCCCGCATCTGTACCGCCGCGCTCGCCCGTTACCCCGAGCTCAACTCCACCGTCGACATGGACGCCAGGGAGATCGTCCGCCTCGACGACGTGCACCTCGGGTTCGCCGCGCAGACCGAGCGGGGGCTCGTCGTCCCCGTCGTAAGGGACGCACACACGCGGGACGCCGAGTCGCTGACCGCGGAGTTCGCGCGGCTGACCGAGGCCGCCCGTGCCGCAACGCTCACACCGGGGGAACTCACCGGCGGGACCTTCACGCTCAACAACTACGGAGTGTTCGGCGTCGACGGCTCCACGCCGATCATCAACCACCCCGAGGCGGCCATGCTCGGCGTCGGCCGCATTGTCCCCAAGCCATGGGTGCACGAGGGCGAGCTGGCGGTGCGGCAGGTCGTGCAGCTCTCGCTCACCTTCGACCACCGGGTGTGCGACGGCGGCACGGCAGGAGGCTTCCTGCGGTACGTCGCGGACTGCGTGGAACAGCCGGCGGTGCTGCTGCGCACCCTCTGAGCCCGGGTCCGTGACCGGACACCCGTCGATGATGTGAGCAAACTCCCGCGCACGGACGACGTGCGCGGGAGGCGCATTGATCCACCATGCGCCCATACTCGGGGCATGACCGCGTACGAGCCCCCCGGCGCCCCCGACACCGGCGTGTATGACGCCGTCGTGCTCGCGGGCGGGGCAGCCCGGCGGCTCGGCGGGGCCGACAAACCCGGCGTGCGCGTCGGCGGGCGGGCGCTGCTCGACCGCGTACTGGCCGCCTGCGCCGGCGCCACCGCCACGGTGGTGGTCGCCGACCCCAGGCCCACCGTGCGCCCCGTCGTGTGGGCCCGCGAGGAGCCGCCCGGAGCGGGGCCCGTCGCCGCGCTGGACGCGGGTCTGAGGCGGACCACGGCGGCACACGTCGTCGTGCTCTCCGCCGATCTGCCGTTCCTGGTGGAAGGGACGGTACGCCGGCTGGTGGGCGCCCTGCGGGCGAGCGGCTCGGAAGGGGCGGTGCTCACCGACCCCGACGGCCGCGACCAGCCCCTCGTCGCCGCGTACCGGGGCGCCGCGCTGCGCCGTGAGCTGACGCGGCTGGCCACCGGGCACGGCGGTCTCACCGGCCTTCCGCTGCGGCGTCTGCTCGCCGGGCTGGAGCTCACCCGTATCCCGGACCCCGTCGCGTCCTTCGACTGCGACACCTGGGACGACATCGCAGCCGCCCGATCACGTATCAGGGAGCATGGGCACGTGTTGGATGAATGGATTTCCGCAGTCAAGGACGAGCTGGGCATCGACCTCGACGTCCACACCGGCGTCCTCCTCGACCTCGCCCGCGATGCCGCGCACGGCGTCGCCCGCCCCGCGGCCCCGCTGACGACGTTCCTCGTCGGCTACGCCGCCGCGCAGGCGGGAGGCGGGCCCGAGGCGGTCGCCGAGGCCACCCGCAAGGCCGCCGCGCTGGCCCTGCGCTGGGCGGACGAGGACTCCGGCGGGGCCAAGCCGGACGCCGGATGACCGGGTGGGGCGTTCAGGGGCACGTTCAGGGGCACTTGGACACCGAGGAACGCGACGTGGAGGAGGCCTTGGCCGTGGCCAACGACAGCGGGGGGCGTGGCCGTCCGCAGGAGGCCCGTCCCGCCCGTCCACCGGCGGAGCAGGAGGACCTGGAGCTCGAAGAGGCACTCGCCCTCGTCCGGGACCCGGACCCTTCCACCCCGGGGTCCGGATCGCCCACTCCGGGTACCGGCGCCCGTACGCCCGAATCCGGGTCGCACTCCTCGCAGCGCGCCGACGCCCAGGACCGCCCCGCCTCCGCGTCGAAGCACAACTCCCGCCACCGTGCCACCCCCTGGCCCGAGGCCCGTGCCGTCGCCGAGCGTGCCGCCCGTTGCCTGCCGCGGCGGGAACCTGTCGATGTCCCTCTCGACGCGGCTCTCGGACTCGTTCTCGCCGTGCCCCTCACCGCCCTGACCGACCTCCCCTCTTTCGACACTTCGGCCATGGACGGCTGGGCGGTCGCGGGGCCCGGTCCCTGGGACCCTCGCGAGGAAGGGGTCCTCGCCGGGCACGCGGAGCCGGCGCCCCTCGGTGACGGAGAGGCCGTGCGGATCGCCACCGGCGCGCGTATCCCGCCGGACACCACCGCCGTCCTGCGCAGTGAGCACGGGCACATCGACGACAAGGGACGTCTCCAGGCCAACCTCCCCCAAGCTCCCGGCTCCGCTCGAGCAGGGGGGACCCCCACGGTCGCGCACGGCCAGGACATCAGGCCCCGCGGTCAGGAGTGCCACGCCGGCGACCAGCTGCTTCCCCCGGGTGCGCAGGTCACCCCGGCGGTGCTCGGACTCGCCGCGGCCGCCGGGTACGACACCCTCCGTGCGGTGCCCCGCCCTCGTGTCGAAGTCCTGGTCCTGGGCGACGAGCTGCTCACCCAGGGGCTGCCCACGGACGGTCTGATCAGAGACGCGCTCGGCCCGATGCTGCCGCCGTGGCTGCGTGCGCTGGGCGCGGACGTGGTGGCCGTCCGCAGGCTCGGCGATGACGCAGAAGCGCTGCTCAAGGCGGTAACGTCCTGCGAGGCCGACTTGATCGTCACCACCGGCGGCACGGCCGCGGGCCCCGTCGACCACGTCCACCCCACCCTGGGCCGCATCGGCGCCGAACTCCTCGTTGACGGCGTGAAGGTGCGTCCGGGCCACCCCATGCTGCTCGCCCGCACCCGGGAGAACCAGCACCTCGTCGGCCTGCCCGGAAACCCCCTCGCGGCCGTCTCCGGCCTGCTCACGCTCGCCGAGCCGCTGCTGCGCACCCTCGCGGGCCGCGTGGCCCCGGAGCCGTACACGCTGCCCCTGAAGGACTCCGTCCACGGTCACCCGTACGACACCCGGATCGTCCCGGTCGTCGTACGCGCCGACCGCGCCGTGCCGCTGCACTACAACGGTCCGGCCATGCTGCGCGGCATCGCCGCTGCGGACGCCCTCGCGGTCGTACCGCCGGGTGGCGCTGTCGAGGGGCAGGAACTGGAACTCCTCGACCTTCCGTGGGCATTGGCGGGATGAACTCTGAAGGGTGAGACAGAACGAGGAGTGTTTCACGTGAAACATCCGGACCGGGACGGGATCGCCGGGATCAGCCGGCCGGCAGCGGCAGATTGATCGCGCGGCCCACGTGACCTCATGACAACGGCTCAGGGCTCCCCGGGAGTAGCGTCATCTCCCATGTACGCGATGACGATTCCTGAGCCAGGCGGCCCCGACGCGCTCGTCTGGACCGAAGTCCCCGACCCGGTACCTGGCGAGGGCGAGGTGCTGGTCGAGGTGGCCGCCAGTGCCGTCAACCGGGCGGACATCCTCCAGCGTCAGGGCTTCTACAACCCGCCGCCCGGCGCGTCCCCCTACCCCGGACTCGAATGCTCCGGGCGGATCGCCGCGCTCGGCCCCGGTGTCTCGGGATGGGCGGTCGGCGACGAGGTGTGCGCGCTGCTCGCGGGCGGCGGATACGCCGAGAAGGTCGCCGTCCCGGCCGGGCAACTGCTGCCCGTGCCCGAGGGCCTCGAACTGCGGCATGCGGCCGCGTTGCCCGAGGTGACCTGCACCGTCTGGTCGAACGTGTTCATGATCGCCCATCTGCGGCCGGGTGAGACGCTGCTCGCTCACGGCGGCTCCAGCGGCATCGGCACGATGGCGATCCAGCTGGCCAAGGCCGTGGGCGCGAAGGTCGCGGTCACGGCGGGCACCAAGGAGAAGCTGGACCACTGCGCCGAACTTGGTGCGGATGTGCTGGTCAACTACCGCGAGCAGGACTTCGTGGAGGAGATCCGCCAGGCAACGGCGGGGGCGGGCGCGGATGTCATCCTCGACAACATGGGCGCGAAGTACCTGGACCGCAACGTCCAGGCGCTCGCGCTGAACGGCCGCCTCGCGATCATCGGTATGCAGGGCGGGGTGAAGGGCGAGCTGAACATCAGCACACTGCTGCGCAAGCAGGCGGCGATCACCGCGACATCGCTGCGGGCGCGACCGCTCGGCGAGAAGGCGGCGATCGTGGCGGCGGTCCGGGAGCACGTCTGGCCGCTGATCGCCTCCGGGCACGTCCGCCCGGTCATCGACCGCGAACTGCCGATGAGCGACGCGGCCACGGCCCACCGGGTGCTGGATGAGAGCGGGCACGTCGGCAAGGTGCTGCTGGTGGTGCAGTAAGCAGTGAGCAGTGAGCCCGGCTCGGCGGTCGTCCCGCCGCGGGCCGCCGCTACTCCCGCCGCAGGCGCAGGGCGAGGAGCGCGAGTCCCAGGCCGAGACCTATGAGGACCAGGCCGCTGCCGAGGGGCAGGATCTCCACCACGGGTTCCGAGGCGGCGGCCTCCCGGGCGAGGACGGCGGAGTCCTGCGACGGGACCGGGGAGCCGGCCGTGGGATCGGCCGCGCCGGAGGGCGACTCGGTGTCGGCACTGGGAGCCCCGGTTCCGGTGTACGTATCGGACATATCAGATGGGTCTGGTGTATCCGATGTATCGGATGTCCTGGTGCCGGGGTCGGGGGCCGTGGTGTGGCGGTCCGGCGGGTCCGGTGGGTCCGGCGGGTCGTGGTCCGTGTACGTCGGTGTGTCCGCCCCGTCCTCCGGGTCGGCCTTCGGCCGTCCGGGGCGTATCCGCCCCTCGCCGGGCAGACTGCCGGCACGGGAGGAGTCCGGCGAGGGCCGGACGGAGGACGGGGAGACGGCGGGTCGCCCAGGGGCGGGCGGATGCGCGTGGTCCCTGGACGACTTGTGCCCGGAAACCGGTCGACGGCTCGGGGCGGCGGAGGTCTCGTGCCCGGCGGCGGACGTGGGGGCGGGGGTGTCGGACGCCTCGTGCCCTGGCGTGTGCGAGGGGGCCGTGGGCCGCGTGTCGGGGGGATCGGCGGCGTACGTGAATCGGGTGACGTGCGTCTCCTGGGCGGCCGGATCAGGGGTTCGGGCATCGTCCGTGGGCCGGACGGCGTACGACGCGGGCCGGACGCCGTACCCGGTCCGGATCCCGAACCCGGGCGGAACGCCGTACAGGGACGATATGCAGTACGCGCCCAGGACGGCGGCCGTCGTGAGGAACGGCGGCAGGACGACCACGCGAAGCGTGCGGAACGTGGACGGCGTACGGAGCCTTGGAGTCACGTGCGTGACCCCCTCCCGTGCTCGGGCGGCAAGATCAACGGGACCAGCGTCACACGGACCCCGGCGCCCGGCATCTCGACCGCCCGGCCCGTGCGGACGTGACGACGCGCCGCCCTTCCCGGCTGGCACACCACCACCTCACCGGCTACAGATACGGCCATGTCGATACGCCACGGCCTCCTGGCGCTGCTGGGGCGCGGTCCCGGGTACGGCGCCCGGCTGCGCGCGGAACTGGAGGCGCGGACCGGGGCCGTATGGGCGCCGGACATGGAGCAGGTCCACACGACCCTGGAGCGGCTGGAGCGGGACGGGCTGGTCGAGCAGGAGGGCCGGGATGCGAGGGGACGCGTGCTGTACGCGCTCACCGACGCGGGCCGGGCCGAACTTCACGACTGGTACACCCGTCCGGTGGAGCGCACGCGTCCGCCGCGCGACGAGCTGGCGATCAAGCTGGCCATGGCCGTGGGCGCGCCCGGCGTCGACATTCGGGCCGTCGTCGAGACGCAGCGCCGGCATCTGAGAGAGGCATTGCGGGAGCGCACCCGAGAGCGTTGCGCGGCCCTGGCCGAGCTGCCCTCCCACCGGGACGAGGTCGCCCGCCTGCTCGTCCTGGATCAACTGGTGCTGCACACCGAGGCCGAACTCCTCTGGCTCGACCACTGCGAGGCCAGACTGCAGCGCCTCGCCGGGGCGGCGGCCACGGAACCCCCTGCCGACCCGGATTGAGGGACGTCGCAGGGTGGATCACCGTTCACCGAGGGCACATGGTCAGTGTCGTGTACCGGTGCGAGAGAATGGCGGCATGGAGATGCCGAGGAACGAAAGGTCGTCGGGGAACGCCCAGAAGATCCTGGTCGTGGGCCAGGACGGAATGGCTCTCGGCGGCGGAGACGACGACTCCCGCGAGGTCCCGGTGACAGAACAGGTGGAGCAGCCTGCGAAGGTCATGCGGATCGGCAGCATGATCAAGCAGTTGCTGGAGGAGGTGCGCGCAGCTCCTCTCGACGAGGCGAGCCGGCAGCGCCTGAAGGAGATCCACGCCAGCTCGGTGAAGGAGCTGGAGGACGGTCTCGCCCCGGAACTCGTCGAGGAGCTCGAGCGGCTTTCCCTGCCCTTCACGGACGAGGCGCTCCCGAGCGACGCGGAACTGCGCATCGCGCAGGCCCAGTTGGTGGGCTGGCTGGAGGGTCTCTTTCACGGGATCCAGACCACGCTGTTCGCCCAGCAGATGGCGGCGCGGGCCCAGTTGGAGCAGATGCGCCGTGCCCTTCCGCCGGGCGTCGGCTCACCCGACGGTGAGGAGGACGGCCGCACGGGCGGTCGTGCAGGCGGCCCGTACCTGTAAACCGCAGGTCGTGTAACCCAGGCCATGCAAAGGGGCCCGGCACCTCGAGGTGCCGGGCCCTTCCGTTGTGTCAGGAGCGGTTCACGACGGGTTGCCCGTCGACACGCTGAGCTCGATCTCCGGCATGTGCTTCGGGTCGACGTCAGTGCCGGCCGACGGGAACTGGTCCATGACCGTGCCCTCGCCGTAGGTGTTCTCGTCCACGTACTTGATCTTCATCTGCCAACCGGCGGCCTGGAAGCACGACTTGACGGACTGGATGTACTTGAAGGAGAAGTCCGGAACCTGGATCTTCTTCGGGTCGTCGTAGGACGTGTCGGGTTCCGTGCACTTCGTCGTCTCGATCGTCTTCGTCGTGTCCGGGCCCTTGTGGTTCGCCACCACGCTCGAGGACGCACTGACACTGGCGCTGCTGCTGCTGCCGCCCGCGTTGCCGGAGCCGCCGCCCTTCAGCGTCAGCGCCGTGACCAGGCCGCCTATCGCGATCAGGGCGACCACGACCGAGCCGATGATCACGGCCCGGTTGCTCTTCTGCCCGCCCGAGCCGCCGGTGGCGGGCGTCGAGGGCCCCGGGGTGATGTTGTACGGCGGCGGGGTCGCCGCGGCCTGCTGGGGCGCGTACCCGGCGGTCTGCGGCGGGGTCTGGTAGCCGCCCTGCTGCGGGTAGCCGTACGCGGGCGCGGGGGTCGGGCCGCCGTACGGTCCGGGCTGGTACGGGGTCTGCACCGGGCCCGTGGGGGCCGGCGCCGACTGGTCGACCGGCGGGAAGACGGCGGAGCTCACGCCGGCGCCGTTCGACGTCTGTGCCCCGGGCACGATGCTCGGCGCGGCGGCCGTGAAGGACGCGGCCACGCGCAGGCACTCGTCACGCATCGCCTCGGCGCTCGGGAAGCGTTCGTTCGGGTTCTTCTTCAGCGCGCGGGCGACCAGCGCGTCCACCGCGGGCGGCAGCGCGCGGTTGATCGACGAAGGAGCCACCGGCTCCTCCTGCACGTGTGCGTAAGCGATCGCCAGTGGCGAGTCCGCCTCGAACGGCAGCCGTCCGGTGACCAGTTGGAACAGCATGATGCCGACCGAGTACAGGTCGGAGCGCGCATCGACCCCCCTGCCGAGGGCCTGCTCCGGCGACAGGTACTGCGGGGTGCCGACCACCATGCCGGTCTGGGTCATCGAGGTGACGCCGGACTGCATTGCGCGGGCGATGCCGAAGTCCATCACCTTGACGACGTTCCGCTTCGTCATCATCACGTTGCCCGGCTTGATGTCCCGGTGGACCAGGCCCATCTCATGGCTGATCTCCAGGGCCGCCAGCACATCCGCTGTGATCTTCAGCGCCTTGTCGGCCGGCATCGCGCCGTACTGCCGGATGTCCGCGTCGAGGACCGAGCCGAGCGGCTTGCCCTCGATGTACTCCATGACGATGTACGGGGTCGTCATCCCGTCGAGAGTGTCCTCGCCGGTGTCGAAGACCGAGACGATGTTCGTATGCGTGAGCTTCGCCACGGACTGCGCCTCGCGCCGGAACCGCTCACGGAAGGCCTGTTCGCGACCGAGCTCGGTGTGAAGTGTCTTGATCGCGACCTGGCGGTCGAGCACCGAGTCGTAGGCGAGATGCACCGAGGCCATACCGCCCTCGCCGAGCAAGTCGCGCAGCTGGTAGCGGCCTCCGGCGACCGATCGCCCCGCATACCGGCCCTGCGCGCCGTCCTGGCTCATGTTCTGCGTCCCCCATCGGCGCGGCGGCAGCGGCTGGATGGCGCCCCCGCGGACCGTGATCGATATCCGTGTCTTCGACGATCGACCGCGATTGTTCCGTGATCGACTGGCCTATTCCCGGCCAAGTCTGCCCCAGGGCAGTGACACGTCAAGCTCGGTGCCCGTTCCGTGACCGTACGCGAAAGAAGCGTCGCGGAAGCGTTACAGGGGGTGTACGGGCGGTACACAGAATTTGCACGCGTGACCTCGCGGAAGGTTTGATGGCGGGTCCGTCTCGGCTCCATCTCGGACCGGCGCCTTGCGCGGAGCCTGTAGCGTGGCCCGTGGGAAGACCGTAACAACCACCGCGCAGACCGCGGGCAGAAACGACGGCGAGGACTGATGGCACAGACGCAGCGCGCCCAGGGCCCGTCCGACCCCGAGGCGACTGGCGGCGGGATGTCAGACGCGCCGGAGATGTGGGGCAACGGCGGGCTTGTCGGGGACGGCCGTTACCGGCTCACTCGCAGACTCGGCCGGGGCGGCATGGCCGAGGTGTTCGCGGCCGAGGACGTGCGCCTCGGGCGGACGGTCGCGGTCAAGCTGCTCCGCTCCGACCTCGCCGAGGACCCGGTCTCCAAGGCCCGCTTCACGCGCGAGGCCCAGTCGGTGGCCGGACTCAACCACCACGCGATCGTCGCCGTGTACGACTCCGGCGAGGACTTCGTGGGCGGCCAGTCGGTGCCGTACATCGTGATGGAGCTGGTCGAGGGGCGTACGATCCGCGATCTGCTGCTCAACGCGGAGGCCCCCGGCCCCGAGCAGGCCCTGATCATCGTCTCGGGCGTCCTGGAGGCGCTGGCCTACTCGCACCAGCACGGCATCGTGCACCGCGACATCAAGCCGGCGAACGTCATCATCACCAACAACGGCGCGGTGAAGGTGATGGACTTCGGCATCGCGCGCGCCCTGCACGGGGCGTCCACGACGATGACGCAGACCGGCATGGTCATGGGCACACCGCAGTACCTCTCCCCGGAGCAGGCGCTCGGCAAGGCCGTCGACCACCGCTCGGACCTGTACGCGACGGGCTGTCTGCTGTACGAACTGCTCGCGCTGCGGCCCCCGTTCGTCGGCGAGACGCCGTTGTCCGTGGTCTACCAGCACGTCCAGGACATCCCGGTGCCGCCGTCGCAGACCTCGGACGGGGCGTCGCCGCCGGAGCTGGACGGGCTCGTCATGCGCTCCCTCGCCAAGGATCCGGACGACCGGTTCCAGACCGCCGAGGAGATGCGCGGCCTGGTCCAGTACGGCCTGCAGATGCTGTACGACCAGGGCGGCCACACCGGCACCTGGAACACCGGCCCGGTGGAGATGCACGAGGGCCGGCACACTCCGGCGGGGGGCTTCGCCGGTACGACGGTGATGCCGCACCCGGGTGAGTCCGGTACCACCCAGATTCCGCAGCCGATCCTGCCCGCGGGGTACGGGGGCGGTGACGACGGCGGCTTCGAGGGGCACGGCAACAGGGGCAGCGGCCGCGGCAAGCTGTGGATTCTCGCGGTGCTCGCGATCATCGCCATCTCCGCGGGTGTCGCGCTGGCGCTGAACAACGGCAAGGGCCACAGCGGCGGGACCGGCACGACGCAGTCGCCGACCGCCACGCAGTCCAAGGACGACAAGCAGTCCAGCCAGACGCCGTCGGCCGAGCCGAGCGACACGGCCACGAGCAGCAGCTCGGACACGGGCAGCGGGTCGGACTGGACGCCCTCGTACACGCCGTCGCAGACCTACAGCCAGCCGCCGGCCCAGCCGTCGACCACGCCGGCCCAGCCGAGCGACCAGCCCTCGCAGACGACGCCTTCGGACAAGCCGTCGGACTCGCCCACGGGCGGCGGCCAGACGGACCCGGCGCCCACGGACGGCGGCGCGTCCCCGCCGTCCGGCCTGACCGGCTGACCGACGCGACAACAGCCTGCACGCGCGCGTGGAGCCCGCACACGCGCAACACGCGCCGGGGGGTGTTTTGCCGCGGAATACCGGGGGGGGGGCGGCTGACG
>NZ_JBEOZU010000069.1:0-29931 GCF_040298185.1 Streptomyces sp. NPDC001634
AACGGATACGCCCCCGGCTCACCCAGCTTCCCCGCCGGATCCCAGCCCTCCAGAGCCCCCGGCCCGTACACCGGCTCAATGGGCAGTCCGGACTCCGACTCGCGCGCCATGGTGTGTGCCTCCGCGTTGGTTCTTTACTCGGCTTGATGACCTGGCTTCATTACTCGCCAGTACAGACGACCCTCGGCACGGACTGTAGTGGCGGCCGTGCGCCCGGTGGAGAGTCGGCAGCTGGGACCTTGCTCACAACCATGCCCCGTAGTTCGCCGGTGGCAACGCGGGGGGAAGCATCTCAGATGAAACGACCCGAGATCAGGGATCTGCGAGACGCCGGAGGTGGGGGATGCATATCAGGGGGATGGGAAGAACGTTTGTTGCATTCGCCGGGGTCACCGTACTGGCCACGGTCACCGGCTGCACGGCGCAGCCCGTGGACGCGAACGGAGGAGACGGGAAACCCCGGTCGCCCATCCATATCGAGATCCCGCACACACCCTCCGGCAGCGGCACGCCGAGCGCCACGGCCACTCCGAAGTCGTCCTCCGCGGTCCTGTGGGCGCGCGGCGACTCGAGCCCGGACGTGCGAGCGTTGCAGGCCCGGCTGCGCCAGGTCGACTGGCTGTTCGACGGCCCGACGGGGACGTACGACGACCTGACCGAGAACGCCGTCAAGGGCTTCCAGGGCAAGCGCGGGCTGCCGCAGACGGGCCAGGTCGACTCCGTCACCTGGCAGCGGCTGCAGAAGATGACGCACGAGCCGGGAAAGTGGGAGCTGTACCTGATGGGCGGGCAGCCGGCCGCCGCGCCCGACCCGCGCTGTATGACGGGCCGGGTGCTGTGCATCAGCAAGACCAGCCGGACGCTGCGCTGGATGATCGACGGACGGACGGTCTCGACGATGGCGGTCCGGTTCGGCTCGCAGTACACACCCACACGGGAGGGTGTGTTCAGCATCTACTGGAAGTCGCTCCACCACGTGTCCACGCTCTACCACTCGCCCATGCCGTACGCGATGTTCTTCAGCGGCGGTGAAGCGGTCCACTACTCGTACGACTTCGCGGCCCGCGGATACGCCGGAGGCTCGCACGGATGCGTGAACGTACGGGACGAGGCCGCGATCTCGGCGCTGTTCTCCCAGGTGAGGACCGGGGACAAAGTCGTCGTCTACTGGTGAGACGCGGCGGGAGGAGGATGTGGGGCGCGGGCGGAACCGGGGGAACGTGTCCCGCCCGCGCCGAGGTGCACCGAGCCGTAGGTACGGGGGGAACCCCGGCTCTGTGCGACGGCCGATGACCAGTCGGCTCACTGAGTACTGCGCCACGCGGGCCGAAAGTGTCACACCCCCACCGAAGAAAATTCAAAGAAATACGTATTCGCAGGTCAGGCGGGGTGACGCAGCCCGGAAACACAGGGGACGGCGCGCCGTGCGCCCGCGGTCACTGGCTGTCGGACGAGTTCAGCGCGCTGTACGTCGGGCTGGGGGACGGCGTCCGGCTCGGCAGGAGCGGGGCCAGGGCGCGAGGCGTGGCCGACGGGGCCGGGGCCACGCCGAAGCCGCCCGGACCCGGCCCTATGTGACCCTCGCCATCACCGCCGTTGCCCCCCTGGTCAACGCCGTGATCGCCCTGTCCGCTGCCGCCCTTGCCGCCCCTGCCCTGGCCGGAGCCCTGGTCGCCACCGGAGCCCCCACGGTCCTCGCCGCCCAGGACACCCTTGCAGAACTTCTTCACCCGGCCGCTGCCGCCCGCCGCGTCCTCCAGGGCGCGCAGCCGCTCCGTACCGAGTTCCCGGCCGCCGGTCATGTCACGGCAGGACGACCGCACCGCGGTCCACCACTCCCGGCTCCGGCCCTCGGCGCGGTTGCCGGTGTCGCCCGGCCGGCCGGTCGCGGCGGAGCCGTCGCCCGCCTCGTCGCGCGAGGAGCCGCTCTGCGCCGGCGCGCCCGTCGTGCCACCCGTCGTGGGTGACGTGGAGCCGCCCGTCTCCGGTCCGCCCGGCGTCGGGCTGATCAGCGGCTGCGGCGGCGTCACGGCGGCCGACACGGACGCGGCGGGTCCCGGATGGTCGTGGAACGGCGTCGGCAGGACTCCGGTTCCGGCCGCCATCGCGACCCCGCCGATCATCCCGGCGGCCATGACGGCGGCCAGTCCGAAGCGCACGGGACGCCCCCAGCGGGTCCGCCGCTCGCTCGCGACGGTACGCCCGAGGTGCACGACACCGGCGTCGGCGGACGCGAAGTGCGCACGGGCAGGGCGGCCCAGCGCCGCGCCCGCACCGTCCGGGCCGCTGCGCGCGGCCCGGAACGCCGCCACCGCGGCGGCCTCGCCCGGCAGTTCCTCACTGGTCGGCGGGGGTGTGACGGCGAGTGCGGCAAGGGCCTCGGCGAGCCTGGCGGCCTGTGCGCGCGTGTCGTCGTCGACGGCGTCCAGCGGCTCTCCACGCAGCAGACGCTCCATCGCGTCACCGTTCAGCCACTTGTACTGCTCGTCGGCCATCACATGTCCTTCTGCGTCCGCGAACGCATATGCGTCACACCGGCGGACGACACCGCGCGCCTGCGCGCATCTCGCTGTGGAGGCATGGCGCCGAGCGCGCCAGCCGATTCCGGATCCGTGTCCGGGTTGACGCCGAGCAGCTCCGCCAGCCGCTTGAGACCGCGGTGCGCCGCCGTGCGGACGGCACCGGGGCGCTTGCCGAGCGTTTCGGCCGCGGTCTTGGCGTCCAGGCCCACGACCACCCGCAGCACCACGGCCTCGGCCTGGTCCTGCGGGAGCTGGGCGATCAGGGAAAGCGTGCGACCCGTGGCCAGGGCCTCCATGGCCTCGCCGGCCGTGTCCGACTCGGCGGCCTTCCCGGTCAGTTCCGTCTCGTCGCCGCCTATGGCGGGGCGGCGCCCGCGCATCCGTATGTGGTCGAGCGCGCGGTTGCGGGCTATCCGGGCGGCCCAGCCGCGGAACCGGTCCGCGTCGCCGCTGAACCGCTCCAGGTCACGGGCGATCTGCAGCCACGCCTCGGAGGTGACGTCCTCCGCGTCCGGCTCGCCGACGAGGGTCCGCGCATATCCGAGCAGCCGTGGGTGCACCGCGCGGTACACCGTCCGGAACGCGTTCTCGTCCCCTTGCTGTGCCGCAAGTACGGCGGCCGTCAGCTCCGCGTCGTCCCCCAGCACCCCGAACTGCCCCTCTGTGCGCCTCAGCCGGCACCGCTCTCACGGACCGGGTTCTCGCTGTCGTCGTTCCTCGTCCTTGCGTGCGGTCGGTTGCCGCTGATGGTTCCCCTTGCGGCGTGTGCATCACCCGTTTTTGCTGATCGTCCGCGGTCGGCGCGAAAGGCACGTTACGGCTTGAAACCGCTCTGCGTCCACGTCCCCACCATGAGCAACCGAGCCGTGACGCGGCGAGGTGTGACAGAAAACGCATGCGCGGCGCTGTAGAGAGTACGGGCCGCCGCGCGGCCCGTGCCGCGCGACGGCCGGGGCCTCTCCTGTGGGGGGTGGCGGCCTCGGCCGTTGCCAACGGCGGCTCCTGCCAATGCCGTCGGCCGGATCGTCCTGCGTGCGCCGAGAGTACGCGCTTTCTCCGGGACGGCGAGATTTCTCTACTTCTTCTTACTCTGCGGGGACTTCTCGGTGGCCTTCACTGTGGCCTTTGCGTAGTTTGCAGAGTTTGCGGCGTGCTTCGAGTCTTTCGCTGTGGCCTTCGCCGCCTTGTCGGCCGCCTTGTTCGCGGTCTTCTCGGCCTTTTTGTCGTTCTTGTCCTGCGCCTTGTCGGCCTTGTCCTGCGCCTTGGCGGTCTTCTTCGCATCCTTGCCGGGCGCTTCGCTCGCTGTGCCCGTACGACTTCGGTCGCCCGCCGTGTGCATCCCGCTCGTGTTCTGCGGCGGCGCCTGGCTCGCGGGCGGGTCCGACGGGGCGGGCCGCTGCGGGGCAGCGGCGTGCGGCGGGTTGCCCATCGACGCGACGGCGACTCCGCCCAGGGTTGCGCCGGACAACAGCAGGGCGAGCAGCGTGTGCAGCGAACGTCCGGCCCCGCGCCGGGCGCGCGGCCGCCAGTCGTCACGGCGCCGGGTGCGCACGGGCCGCGCGCCGTGCCGCTGCCTCCAGGCCTCCCGGAAGGCGGCGACGGCCCGCGCCTCCGCGTCCGGGTCGAGGTACCGGGGCCGTACGGCGGCGAGCAGGGCGTCGGCCGTCCGTGTCTCGGGGCCGGGACGCACGGGCGGACGGCCCGCGTGCGCGCCCTCGTCGCGTCGTTCATCCATGACCGTGTCCGTCCCTGACCGGCGACATGCACGTGCTCATTCCGACTCCCCCAGCGTCCGCGTGCCGTCTTCCGTCACACCTGGGGAGCCGAGTTCCCGGGCGAGACGCCTCAGGCCCCGGTGGGCGGCGGTGCGGACCGCGCCGGGCCGTTTGCCGAGGACCCTGGCGGCCGCGGGTGCGTCGAGGCCCACGACCACGCGCAGCAGCACGGCATCCGCCTGGTCGCGGGGCAGCCGGGAGATCAGTTCGAGGGCGTACTCGGTGGACAGGGACTCCAGGGCCTGGTCGTGGGTTTCATGGCGGCCGGGCAGTTCCAGGACGTCGTCGTTCAGGGCCGCCGCCTGGGGCCGGGCGCGGCGGCGGCGCAGATGGTCGAGCGCGCGGTGCCGGGCGATGGTGGCGGTCCAGCCTCGGAAGCCCGCGCCGTCACCCCGGAATCGCCCGAGGTCGCGGGCGATCTCCAGCCAGGCGTCGGACGCCACGTCCTCCGCGTCGTCGCCGACGAGCCCGCGCAGATAGCCGAGCAGCCCCGGTTGCACAATCCGGTACGCGACCGCGAAGGCGGCCTCGTCCCCCCGCTGCGCCTGCGCAACGGCCGTGCCCAGTTCCCCGTCGTACGCCTGCGCGCGGCGGGGTTCCCCTCCCTGGCCCAACGCTGTCCTCGTTCGTGGCGAGTGGTCTCGTATCCCCTCACGTGCGGCACGCCGGTCGTACCCACGTCCCACGGTCATCAGCGTCGGGGCCCACGGAAATGTCACTGCCCGTCAAGCGGCACATGAGCCCCACCACTTGAACGGCCTCACACACGACCACACCCCGGGCCGGCCCCGGGATCACCTGGTGCTGTCCACCGGCTCCGGCACCGGTGTCTCGTGGTCCTGCGGGGTCGGTGCGCGGTCCGCGTCCACCACGGTCGCGGCGATCAGGGCGGCCAGCAGCAGGGCGCCCATCGCCCACCAGGTGGCGACGTTGAAGCCGTGGACGGCGGCGCGGGCCTCCAGGACGCGGGGATTGACGCCCGGGCCCGCGTGGGCCGTCGCGTACCGGGTCGTCACGCTCGCGGCGATCGTGTTGAGCAGCGCCGTACCGATCGAACCGCCCACCTGCTGGGCGGTGTTGAAGGTCGCCGAGGCTGCGCCCGAGTCGCGGGGCGCCACGCTTCCCGTGGCCAGGGAGACCGACGTCATCATCGCCGTACCCATGCCGAGGCCGAGCATCAGCATGCCGGGCAGTACGTGCGAGGCGTACGCGGGCTCCACGCCGACCTGCGCGATCAGCGCCAGCGCGCCCGCCGCCAGCAGCAGCCCGGGGACCATCAGCGTGCGCGGCGGAACCCTGTGGAGCAGCCGGGCCGCGATCTGCGTCGAGCCGACGATCATGCCGACGGTGATGGGCAGATAGGCCACGCCCGTCTTCACCGGCGAGTATCCGAGGACGCGCTGCATGTAGTAGGTCAGGAAGAGGAACGTCCCGAACATCCCGATCGTGACGAGCAGGGTGGTGAGGAAGGCGCCGATCCGCTGCCGGTCCCGGACCACCGACATCGGCAGCAGCGGCACGCGCGCCCGGGTCTGCCACAGGGCGAACACGGCGAGCAGGGCGGCCCCGCCCAGCAGCAGCGCCAGTACCAGCCCGTCGCCCCAGCTCCGTGACTCCGCCTCCGAGAAGCCGTACACCAGCGACAGCATTCCGGCCGAGCCGAGCAGCGCGCCCGGCACGTCGAGGCGCGCCTCCTCGTGTCCGCCGCCCCCGGCGAGCAGCGCCCACGCGCCCGCGAACGCGACCAGCGCGATGGGCACGTTGACATACAGGCACCAGCGCCAGTTCAGGTACTGGGTGAGGAAGCCGCCCGCGAGCAGGCCGATCGCCGCGCCGGCGCCGACGATCGCGCCGAAGACGCCGAACGCCCGCCCGCGGTCGCGCGGATCGGTGAACGTCGTCGCGAGCAGCGACAGCGCGGACGGCGCGAGCAGCGCGGCGAACACGCCCTGCAGGGCACGCGCCCCGAACAGCATTCCGGAGCCCGTCGCGGCACCGCCGAGCGCGGAGGCGGCGGCGAAGCCCAGCAGGCCCACCATGAAGGTGAGTTTGCGCCCGACCAGGTCGGCGACGCGCCCGCCGAGGAGCAGAAGCCCGCCGAACGCGAGGGTGTAGGCCGTGATCACCCACTGCCGGTTGCCGTCGGACATATGCAGATCCGACTGGGCTGACGGCAGAGCGATGTTCACGATGGTCATGTCGAGGACGACCATCAGCTGGGCGAGCGCGATGACGACCAGCGCCCACCAACGGCGGTTGTCGGCCATGAGGCCTCCCGAATCCGGCGGTTGTCACCCCAATGGTCCCGCCGGATCCGGCCGTTGGGAACGGCTGCGTCTCTTAAGTCCTGGCAATACTCATCGCGTCGTGGCACAGCAGCCGCAGCGAGCCCTCGCCGTGGTAGCAGCGGCGGGCCTCGTCGATGGGATCCCACAGCCGGCCGTCGGGCGTGCGCACCCAGTGGTCGCCGTCGGCCGTCCACCATTCGCCACCGGTCAGCCGCACCATCACCTCGCCCGCATACGCCCCGAACCCGCGCAGCACGGACTCCACGGCGGCGTACGGCGCGCCCTCCCGGTGTACCTCCTCGATCGTGCGGTCCACCCGCCACAGACTCGAAGCGGAGTAGTCGAGTCGCAGCCGGGCGCCCTCGCGCATGGCCGCGACGACGTCGGCCGCCCAGCGCACGGGCTTCGTGGCGGCGTGGGGCCTGGTCACCTGAGTTGCGTTCACACCCGGAAGAGCGTGGTCCGTCTGTGCAGCGTCACACCGTTCCGGGCGGCTTCCCGACACCGGCGCAGGACCGCCCCACGGCACCACAGGACGGACACAGGACCCTTCCACAGAAGGGGGTTTACGCAGTTGGGAGCCGTGCTCCTAGGCCCGGCCCCGAGCGCGCCGCGACACCACGGCGCGCAGCACCCGGCGTCCCTGGGTCGACACGTCGAGCGCCCGCCGCAGCCCGCCCGCGCCCTGGCCGGTGACCAGCTCCAGCACGGTGATCTGGCGCCTCAGTTCCGCGGCGACGAGCGGCGACATCCCGTCCGTACGGCCCTCGCGGCGGGCCGCCACGGAGGGCTCGTCGGCTTCGGCGGGGTCGAGAAGCCGGTGGATCTGCAGCGCGGCGACCGAGCAGGCGTCGGCCCACTGCCGCAGCGCCTCGGGGGAGGGCTGCGGGGGGACGGCGTCGAGCATGCGGCGGGCGAGCCGGGCCGCCTCGGCCTCGGACGCGCACTCCGCGTCACCCTCCACGGCCTCCTCGGCCCCCAGTTCGGCCCGCGCCTTGGCGAGCCGCTCCTCCCAGTCACGGCCCTCTACGAGGCTGGCCCACAGCGGTCGCAGGACCTCGTCATCGCCTCCGAGGAGCGGGACGCACCGATCCAAACAAGCCAGTCCGCTCGCCGCGAGTGCACGCTCGTCGGCCTGTGCGATCAGGTCCACCAGGCTCATCACGCCTCCTCGAAACGCCTCGACGGGGCGCCTCATCTCTACGGAGCCCGCACTTCCCCTTACTGCGTGCAACGTACCGGGTGTGTCACAGCGACACCACGCCGAGCCGGTGAAGAAGTTGATGAAGTTGTTTTCGGCCAGCTGCGTCCCCGGCCCCGGACCGGTCCGGGCGCCGTCTCAACCCAGCCGGGCCGCCAGCGACTTGAACTGCGCCCAGGACTGCGCGGGCGTCCGCGGGTCCCACAGCTTCTGGGTCAGCGCGCGCAGCGGCAGCCGGATGCCGGCCGCCACCTGGTTCTGTGTCTGCGCGGTCGAGCGGTCGCACCACACCGCGAACACGCCGCCGAGAATCTGCCCGTCGTACCGCGCGGGCACGGCCGTGGTGCCGCGGACGACCCGCGGGGTCCACTGCTGGTAGATCCGCTGCCCGGTGGGGTAGACGAAGGTCTGCGGCTGCCCGAGCACGTAATAGAGGTACTCGTCGTTGTAGTTGAGCAGCTTGCGGCCCGCGCCCAGATACTCCGTCGGCCGGCGGGCGCCGATCTCCTTGCCGGTCCAGTACGCGACTTCGAGGTCCTTGGCCGGCTGCACACCGCTCGCCCGGTAGAAGCCGTCGTTCCAGGCGCGCATCGTCCGTGCGTGCGCGCGCATCACGTTCGCGCGGTCGTTCAGCCAGCCGGTCGCGAGGTCGGCGACACCGGCCTTCGGCCCGTACTTCGCTCTCGCCGCGGCGGCGAGCTGCGGATACTTGGCGGCCGGGTCCGACACCATCAGCGCCTGGTACTCGTCGCCGCCGAGGTGCCAATACGCGCCGGGGAACACTCCCGCGTACTCGTCGAGGAGGTCGTCCACGATCCGCGCGGCCGCGGGCTTGGAGATGTCGACCGCCCCGTGCGCGGGGACGCCGGAGGCGTTGCGCAGCTGGAGGTCGGGGTGCGCGGCGATCACGGCGCCGAGGTGGCCCGGCGAGTCGATCTCGGGGACGACGGTGATGTGCCGGCTCGCGGCGAGGTCGACGATCTGCTTGACCTCCGCCTTGCTGAGGTGCTGCTTGGAGACGATCTCCGGATGCGTGGTGGACTCGATGCGGAAGCCCTGGTCGTCGGAGAAGTGCAGACCGAGCTCGTTGTACTTCAGGTCGCCGAGCTCCCGTACGCGGTCCTCGATCCAGCCTGCCGTGAAGTACTTGCGCGCGATGTCGAGCATGAACCCGCGCCGCGGCTTGGCCGGCGCGTCATGGACGACACCCTCCGGCGCCGTGCCGCCGCCGTGCACCTCCTGCTTGAGCGTGCGCGTGCCGTAGAAGACGCCTGCCTCGCCCGGACCGGTGATCTGCACCCGCCCGCCCTGGACGGTCATCGTGTACGACTCCGGGTTGCCGCTGCCGGCCAGGCCCAGCTCCACATCGCCGCCGCGGGCGCCCGTCCGCCCCGCGTACGCCATCCCGAGCTCCCCGGCCAGCAGCCGGCCCTCGTCGGCCAGCGTGGCGTCGTCGACGACCACTCGTGCCCCGGAGGCGGGTCGCCAGCCCGGGCCGCGGGCAGGGGTGAACGCACGGACGGCGGGAATGGTCCGGGGCGTCTGCGACAGGGGGTAGGTGCGGGTCGGCGTCGACGGCGCGGCGGGGGACCCCGCGGAGGCCGTGCGGGCAGCCGGCTTGCTCCCGGAGACCGTGGACCCGGTCGGCGAGCCGGTACCGGACGAGCACGCCACGGTCACCGCGACCGCACCCGCGACGACGACTCCGGCGCCGCCCAGCAGCAACCTGTTGCGTCTCTGGAACGTCTTTCTCTCGGGAACCCGCCGCCTCCGGCCGGTCACCGCTGCTCACCCTGCACCATGGCCGCGTACGGCCACGCCATGCCCGTACGTATACGCCTGGTCTCTGACCGCACTGCACTCACCTCCACACATCTCCCCCTACGAACGTACGGCCCCTGCCCACTCAGACCGTCCACAGGGCGGCCCGAAACTCTCCCGTTCGGGTGAATTTCGGGCAGCCGATGGACGGCCGCCAGACCCCCGCCGATAACGTGACGGCACATTTCTCGCACCCTCACCTGTCGACCCGCACGTGACGTCCACCGACGACACGCCCGCCACTCGCCGAGGACCCACGCTGCCTTCGCACCGTCTCCCGCCCCTCCCCGGCCACACCGCCCTCCCGGCGCAACACCGCGCGGAGGCGCCCACGGGCCTGGAGCGGTTCAACTCCCTGCCCGCCGACGACGCCCGGCGTGCGCTGCTCAGCTGCTGCCACAGCCTGAGCTGGGTCCGCCGCATCGCCGAACACCGCCCCTACCCGGACCTGGACTCGCTACTCGCCGCGGCCGACGAGGCGGCCTACGACCTGACGCCCGCCGACCTGGCCGAGGCCCTGGCCGGCGAGTCGCTCACCCTGCTCCCGGACGGCGCGTACTCCGCGGCGCACACCGCCCTGAGCGCGGCACACGCGGCCTACGAGAGCCGTTTCGGACACGTGTTCGTCATCTGCCTGGACGAGGTGGCCCCGGAGGAGGCCGCCGACCAGGTCCTGGCCGCCATCCGGTCACGATTGACAAACGATCGAGAGGAGGAACGGCTACTGGCAGCGGAGGAACTGCGCCGCCTGGCGAGGGGAAGGCTGACGCGGCTGGTGCGGGACTTCTCTGATCTACGGTCGGTGGAACGCGCCCTTTAGGGGCGCGGGGCTGTGACATCGTGCGGCTCCGCCGCGTGGGCGCGAGTAACCACAAACAACCCGCACCCGGCAGTCAGGAAACAGCCCAACCCCGGAAGCCGCCCTCCGGATAGCCCGTCCGTGCCCCTTTGCGTGCCAGTTTGATCACACAGGTAGGCCCCCCGTAAGCCCGGCGCCGACGCCTGGCTACGATGCTGGGGGCCGGTGGACCGTACCCGGCCGGGCCCGACCGACACAGAAGCCGGCGCGGCCCTAGTCCCCGCTCCCGGAGGGTTCTTCCGTGCCGGCTGGAACGCTGTACCGCGGCCGGGAAGGAATGTGGTCCTGGGTGGCTCACCGAGTCACCGGCGTCCTCATCTTCTTCTTCCTGTTCGTACACGTGCTGGACACCGCTCTCGTGCGTGTCTCCCCCGAGGACTACGACAAGGTCGTAGCCACGTACAAGACGCCGATCGTCGCCGTGCTGGAGTACGGCCTGGTCGCCGCCATCCTCTTCCACGCGCTCAACGGCCTCCGCGTCATCGCCGTCGACTTCTGGTCGAAGGGCCCGCGCTACCAGAAGCAGATGCTCTGGAGTGTCGTGGGCGTCTGGGTCGTGCTGATGCTCGGGGCCATCTACCCCGTCCTCGGCCACGCCGCTCGTGAAGTGTTCGGGAGCTGACGCGCATGTCCACGACTGAAACCACCGCCTCCGGCATCGGCCCCGTCGAGGGCGCCTCGCTGTACGACGTCGACAACCCGGCGCCGGTCATCGAGCCGCCGCGGAAGCGCACCAAGAAGACCCCGAAGTCGACCCGCGGCAACTTCGAGATGTACGGCTGGCTGTTCATGCGCCTGTCCGGCATCGTCCTGGTCGTCCTGGTCCTCGGTCACCTGCTGATCCAGCTCGTCCTCGACGGCGGCGTCTCCAAGATCGGCTTCGCCTTCGTGGCCGGCCGCTGGGCCTCCCCGTGGTGGCAGGTCTGGGACCTCGCCATGCTGTGGCTCGCGATGCTGCACGGAGCCAACGGCCTGCGTACCGTCATCAACGACTACGCGGAGCGGGCGGACACGCGTCTGTGGCTGAAGGGCCTGCTGTACACCGCCACGGTGTTCACCATCCTGCTGGGCACGCTGGTGATCTTCACCTTCGACCCGAACATCCGCTAGGCACGGGGCTGCGAGAATCATGAAGATCCACAAGTACGACACCGTCATCGTCGGCGCCGGAGGCGCGGGCATGCGCGCCGCCATCGAGTCGACGAAGCGCAGCCGCACCGCCGTGCTGACGAAGCTCTACCCGACCCGCTCCCACACGGGTGCCGCGCAGGGCGGTATGGCCGCCGCGCTGGCCAACGTGGAGGAGGACAACTGGGAGTGGCACACCTTCGACACGGTCAAGGGCGGTGACTACCTGGTCGACCAGGACGCCGCCGAGATCCTGGCGAAAGAGGCCATCGACTCGGTCCTCGACCTGGAGAAGATGGGCCTGCCGTTCAACCGGACGCCCGACGGGACGATCGACCAGCGCCGCTTCGGCGGTCACTCCCGCAACCACGGCGAGGCCCCGGTCCGCCGTTCCTGCTACGCGGCCGACCGCACCGGCCACATGATCCTCCAGACGCTGTACCAGAACTGCGTCAAGGAGGGCGTGGAGTTCTTCAACGAGTTCTACGTCCTGGACCAGCTGATCACCGAGGTCGACGGCATCAAGAAGTCGGCCGGTGTCGTGGCGTACGAGCTCGCGACCGGCGAGATCCACGTCTTCCAGGCGAAGGCCGTGATCTACGCGTCCGGCGGCTGCGGCAAGTTCTTCAAGGTGACATCCAACGCGCACACGCTGACCGGTGACGGCCAGGCCGCCGTCTACCGCCGGGGTCTGCCGCTGGAGGACATGGAGTTCTTCCAGTTCCACCCGACCGGCATCTGGCGCATGGGCATCCTCCTGACCGAGGGTGCGCGCGGTGAGGGCGGCATCCTCCGCAACAAGGACGGCGAGCGCTTCATGGAGAAGTACGCGCCGGTCATGAAGGACCTCGCTTCCCGTGACGTCGTCTCCCGCTCCATCTACACGGAGATCCGCGAGGGCCGCGGCTGCGGTCCCGAGGGCGACCACGTCTACCTCGACCTGACCCACCTCCCGCCGGAGCAGCTGGACGCCAAGCTGCCCGACATCACGGAGTTCGCCCGTACCTACCTGGGCATCGAGCCGTACACGGACCCGATCCCGATCCAGCCGACCGCGCACTACGCGATGGGCGGCATCCCGACGAACGTCGAGGGTGAGGTCCTCTCGGACAACACCACGGTCGTCCCCGGCCTCTACGCGGCCGGCGAGGTCGCCTGCGTGTCCGTCCACGGCGCGAACCGTCTCGGCACCAACTCGCTGCTGGACATCAACGTCTTCGGTCGCCGTGCGGGTATCGCGGCGGCGGAGTACTCGCAGAAGGCGGACTACGTCGAACTGCCGGAGAACCCGGCGGAGTTGGTGATCTCGCAGATCGAGCGCCTCCGGTCGTCCACGGGCAACGAGCGCGTGGCCGAGCTGCGCCGCGAGCTGCAGGAGACCATGGACGCGAACGTCATGGTGTTCCGCACCGAGCAGACGATCAAGACGGCGGTCGAGAAGATCGCGGAGCTGCGCGAGCGCTACAAGAACGTCGCGATCCAGGACAAGGGCAAGCGGTTCAACACCGACCTGCTGGAGGCCATCGAGCTCGGCAACCTCCTGGACCTCGCCGAGGTCATGGCGGTTTCGGCCCTGGCCCGCAAGGAGTCCCGCGGCGGTCACTACCGCGAGGACTTCCCGAACCGCGACGACGTCAACTTCATGCGCCACACCATGGCGTACCGCGAGGTGGGCGACGACGGCACCGAGTCCATCCGTCTCGACTACAAGCCGGTCGTCCAGACCCGCTACCAGCCGATGGAGCGTAAGTACTGATGGCTACCCCTGTTCTGGACAAGGTCGAGGCGGAGTCCGCGGCCTCCCCGTACATCACCGTCACCTTCCGGGTCCGCCGCTTCAACCCGGAGGTCTCGGCGGAGGCGACGTGGGAAGACTTCCAGTTGGAGATCGACCCCAAGGAGCGCGTCCTCGACGGTCTGCACAAGATCAAGTGGGACATGGACGGGTCCTTGACCTTCCGTCGCTCCTGCGCGCACGGCATCTGCGGCTCGGACGCCATGCGGATCAACGGCAAGAACCGTCTGGCCTGCAAGACGCTGATCAAGGACATCAACCCCGAGAAGCCGATCACGATCGAGCCCATCAAGGGCCTCACGGTCCTCAAGGACCTGGTCGTGGACATGGAGCCGTTCTTCCAGGCGTACCGGGACGTGATGCCCTTCCTGATCACGAAGGACACGAACGAGCCGACGCGCGAGCGTCTACAGTCGGCGGAGGACCGCGAGCGCTTCGACGACACGACGAAGTGCATCCTGTGCGCCGCCTGCACGTCGTCGTGCCCGGTGTTCTGGAACGACGGGCAGTACTTCGGCCCGGCGGCCATCGTCAACGCGCACCGCTTCATCTTCGACTCGCGTGACGAGGCGGGCGAGCAGCGCCTGGAGATCCTGAACGACAAGGACGGCGTGTGGCGCTGCCGTACGACGTTCAACTGCACCGACGCGTGCCCGCGTGGCATCGAGGTGACGAAGGCGATCCAGGAAGTGAAGAGGGCGTTGATCACTCGGCGCTTCTGACGGGTAGCCCGAAAGAGTGCGAGGGGCCGTTCCTCCCAGTGGCGGGAGGAACGGCCCCTCGGCAGGAGGACGCCGGGCCATGGGTTCACCGGCCGTGGGTTTATCGGCCGTGGGTTTATCGGCCATGGATTTATCGAAGAAGCGGGGGACGACAGCGTGAACGACCAGAATCCGTACCAGAACAACGCCAACCAGTGGGGCCCCCGGCATCCTCCGGCGCAGCCTCCCGCGGCGCCCGGCTACGGATACCCCAACCCCGGGCAGGGGTACGGCTTCCCCCAGCAACCGGCGGCTCCGGTCCCCATGGGCGGGGCCCCGTTGCTGGCCATCGGGGACATCACGGTCATGGGCGACCAGATCGTCACGCCGGCCGGCACGCTTCCCCTGCGCGGCGCGGTGTGGAACGCCACCGACATGTCGCACACGGAGGAGAAGATCCCGACGCACGCCATCGTGCTCGCGATCATCTTCTTCCTGTTCTGCCTCCTCGGCCTGTTCTTCCTCCTGATGAAGGAGAAGAAGACCACGGGCTACATCCAGGTCACCGTGACGAGCGCGGGCCGGCACCACTCGACGATGATCCCGGCCCTCGGGCCAGGGACCTTCCCGGCGGTCATGGGGCAGATCAACTACGCCCGGTCGCTGAGCAACATGTGAGGCCCGCCTCACCTCGCCGAGTGACCACGGCACCGGGCCCCGGGCAGTCGCCCGGGGCCCTTTCATCCGGGCACTCCAACCGGGGCGCCGCCGCCCGGATCGCCACTCGTTAGGCTCTCTTTCCGTGCCCGCGAAGAACGACAGCCCCGTGCCGGGCGAGCGCCCCGAACAGGGCGGTACTCCCAGCAAGTCCGAGCAGACCCGCGCCCTGATCCTTCAGACCGCCATGCGGCTGTTCCGGGAGCGTGGCTACGACGGGACCACGATGCGGGCCATCGCCCAGGAGGCCGGGGTCTCGGTCGGCAATGCGTACTACTACTTCGCCGGCAAGGAACACCTGATCCAGGGCTTCTACGACAGCATCGCCGCCGAGCACCAGGCGGCGGTCCGCGAGGTCCTGGACCGGGAGACGGATCTGGAGGCCCGGCTCACCGGGGTGCTGAAGGCATGGCTGGACGTCGCCACGCCGTACCACGAGTTCGCCGTGCAGTTCTTCAAGAACGCCGCCGACCCGGACAGTCCGCTCAGCCCCTTCTCCCCCGAGTCGGAGCACGCGCGCGTGGAGGCCATCCGTGTCCACCGGGAGGTGCTGGCGGGGGCGAGGACCAAGGTTCCGGAGGAACTCCGGGACGTACTGCCCGAGTTGATGTGGCTCGCCCAGATGGGGCTCGTCCTGTACTGGATCTTCGACCGCACCAAAGGGCGCGAGCGCAGCTACCGGCTCGCCGAGCGCGGCGCCCGCCTCACCGCGCGCGGTGTCTCACTGGCCCGGTTCCGCGTGCTGCGCCCGCTCGTCCACGAGGTGCACGAACTGTTCACGGACTTCCTGCCGGGGATGACCAAGGTCCTGCCCGACCCGGCCGGGGCAAGGGCGAAGGGGGCGCCCGCCTCCGACGGCACGAACGCCCCCGAGTAGCCCGCGGCGCTCCCGGTCAGTTCACCGCGTCCACCTCATCGGTGGTCAGCTCCAGGTCGTACACCAGCGGTTCCTCCCCGACGACGACGTGCCGGGCCCGGGATCCGTACGAGGCTGCCGTCGCCGCCAGGAGGTAGGCGCCCGGCGCCGGGACCGAGACGATGAACGCGCCGTCGGCCAGGGACGTCACCCGGTCCAGCTGCCGGCCGCCCTTGGACAGCAGTGTCACCGACGCGCCCTCGACGGGGTCGCCCTCCGCGTCCCGTACAAAACCGTGCACCACGCTCGCCCCGGCCGGCTGCGGCGCCTGAACCGGCTCTTCGCGCGGCTCCACCGCCAGATGCGGCAGCCGCCGGTCCAGCCAGCCCGGCAGCCACCAGTTCGCCCTGCCGAGCAGATGCATCGCCGCAGGCACCAGCGCCGTCCGCAGGACGAACGCATCCAGCGCGACCGCCGCCGCGAGTCCGACACCGGCCATCGCCGCGCCCGAGTTGCCGCTGAGCACGAAGGCGAGGAAGACGCAGACCATGATCAGGGCCGCGGAGTTGATGACCCGGCTGGTCTCCGCGAGACCCACACGGACCGCCCGGGCGTTGTCCTTGGTGTGCACCCACTCCTCGTGCATCCGGCTCACCAGGAAGACCTGGTAGTCCATCGACAGGCCGAACAGCAGGGAGAGCATGATGACCGGCAGGAAGGCCTGGATCGGTCCCGCCTTGCCGAGGCCCAGCTCGCTCACGCCCCAGCCCCACTGGAAGATCGCCACGAGGACGCCGAAGGACGAGGCGGCGGCGATCAGGTTCATCAACGCGGCCGTCAGCGGCACCACGAGCGAACGGAAGGCGATCAGCAGGAGCAGGAAGCCGAGGCCGATGATGGTCGCGATGAAGTACGGCAGGCGGTCGCCCGTGACGGACGCGAAGTCCTTCGAGACGGCCGTGACACCGCCGACGTGGGCGCTCGCCTTCGCGTCCGGGATCACCTTGTCGCGCAGGGTGTCGATGAGCTGGTCCGTCTGCTCCGACTGCGGCGACGTGGTCGGCACGACCTGGATGACCGTGACGCCCTGCGCGGGCGGCAGCGCGGCGACCCGGGCCACCCCGTGGGTGTCGCGGATGTCCTTGACCAGCGTGTCCGTGTCACCACCGACGGAGACCACCTGGAGCGGTCCGTTGAAGCCGGGGCCGAAGCCCTCGGCGAGCAGGTCGTATGCCTTGCGGGTCGTCGTCGACGCGTCGTCGTTGCCCTGGTCGGTGGCGCCCAGACGCAGGGACAGCACGGGCAGCGCCAGTACGGCCATGACGACCACGGCGAGCGCGGCGATCGTCCGCGGACGCTTCTGCACCGTGTCCGACCACCGTGCCGCGAGACCGCTCACATGCTCCGCCTCGGGGCCCTGCGCCGCGAGCTTGCGCCGCTGCCTGCGGCTGAGCACCCGCGGGCCGAGCAGCCCGAGCAGCGCCGGAAGCAGGGTGACGGCGGCCAGCACGCTCAGCACGACGGTGAGGGAGGTGCCGATGACCACGCCGTCCAGGAAACGCAGGTTGGTCACCAGCATGCCGGCGAGCGCGATGCACACCGTGCCGCCCGCGAACAGCACGGCCCGCCCGGAGGTGTTGAGGGCGATGACCGCCGACTCCTCCGGTTCGAGGCCGCGCATGATGCCGCGCCGGTGCCGGGTGACGATGAACAGGGCGTAGTCGATGCCGACGCCCAGGCCGATCAGCGAGGCCAGCAGCGGGGCGATGTCCGGCACGTCCGTGACATGGCTGATCAGCTGGGTGGAGAACAGTCCGATGCCGACGCCGAAGACCGCCACGGCGATCGGGAGCAGCATCGCGAACAGCGAGCCGAAGGCGAGGTACAGCACGACGGCCGCAGCCACGATGCCGACCATCTCGGACAGACCGGCGGGCGGCTGCTGGATCCGGGCGATCGCCTGGCCGCCCAACGCGACCTCGAGTCCGCTGCCCCGGGCTCCCCGCCCGGTGTCGACGACGTCCTGAACAAGCTGCGTGGGCACCTCGTTCGCCCGCTTGGTGAAGGTGATCTGCGCGTACGCGATCTTCCCGTCCCGGCTGATCTGCGCCGCCCCCTGGGGGCCCGCGTAGGGGCTGCCGACCGCGCCGATCCCCGGCATCCGCCCGATCTTCGCCAGCACGGGTTCGATCCGGGCCCTTACGGACTGGTCCCGGACCGATCCCTGGTCGACCTTCCACACCACCGTGTCGGTGTCGCCCGAGGCCTTCGGGAAGGCCTTCTCCATGAGGTCGTACGCCTTCTTGGAGTCCGTGTTCGGCAGGGAGAAGACGTTCGCGTAGTCCGTGCCCTTCGCGGACGCCGCCGCGCCCACCCCGAGCAGGGCTCCCACCCACAGCAAAATGACCAGCAGCCGGTGCCGGTAGCACCAGCGCGCCAATGTCGTCACGCTCTACGCTCCTTCATCAGGTCCCCCGGGTCCTGGAGCACCAGCATCGGCAGTGGTGCGCGCGTCCGGACGCGACCCGCCATGACTCTCAAGGAACTCCAAAGGCCGGCCGGCCCCCCGCTGTCGGTGGCTCTGCGGATACTGGGGGCATGACCGCCAACGAGCCGGCTCAGGAGGAGGCGACCGTCCTCGTCGTCGAGGACGAGGAGAGCATCGCGGACGTCCTCGCCATCGCCCTGCGCTACCACCGTTTCCAGGTGATGACCGCGTGCACGGCCCGTGAGGCCCTCGCGCTCGCCGAGCGCACCCGCCCCGACGCGGCCCTGCTGGACGTGATGCTGCCGGACGGCGACGGTCGCGCGCTGGGCCGTGAACTGCGCGCCCGGCGGCCGGACCTGGCGCTGGTCTTCGTCACCGCGCGCGACGCGCCCGCCGAGATCGTCGGCGCCCTCGGCTTCGGCGACGACTACATCACCAAACCGTTCAACATCGACGAGGTGGTCGCCCGCGTCCGGGCGGTCCTGCGCCGTACGCGCCCCGCCGACGTCCTGCCGCAGCGCCCGCCGCTGCGCTACGGCGACCTGGAGCTGGACGAGACGACGTACTCGGTGCACCGCGCCGGCCGCACGGTCGAGCTCACCCCCACCGAGTACGCGCTGCTGCGGTTCCTGGTGCGCAACGGAGGGCGGATCGTGCCCAAGGAGCAGTTGCTGCGCCACGTGTGGCAGTACGAGCACACTCCGCCCGAGTCGACGGTCGTCGAGACCTACATCAGCTATCTGCGCCGCAAGCTCGACCCCCTGGGGGCGCCCGTGATCACCACACGGCGGGGCGTCGGATACGGGCTGGCATGACCCTCCTCCGGCTCCCCCCGCTGCTCAGGCCGCGCGGCATCCACATCCACTCCCTGCGGGCCAAGCTGACGCTGGCGAACGTGGCGCTGCTGGCGCTCGGCATCGTCGCGGCGACGGCCGTCAGCCTGATGGGCATGCGGCACTACGTGCTCGGACAGATCGACACGGAGCTGACCAAGTCCCGTGACTCACTGACACGTTCGCAGCTCACCCTGCAGCAAGTCGACTCCCTGAGCGCGCTGGCGGTCGTCCGCGACCGGCTGCTGCCGCACAGCGAGGACTCGCCGAACCCGGACACCGTCTTCGCTGTCGTCGACCGGCAGGGCCGGGTGCTCCCCGTCGCCGGGCTGAAGCCGACCGCTGCCCAGCAGGCGCTCGCCTCGGCCGTCGACGCCCCGGCGTCCCTCGTGAAGGAACCGCAGCCGCACGACATCCAGCTGCGCGGTGACCCGTACCGGGTGACCGGGGCGCGCCTCGCCGACGGCCACTATGTGCTGCTCGCCCGCTCGACCCGGGTGCTGGACAAGGGCGTTGCCAAGGCGCTCCGGCTCGATCTCACCGTCGGAACCCTGCTGCTGGCGCTGCTCGCCGCGCTGACGATGATCGGTGTGAGCCGCCGGATGCGACCCCTGGAGGACATGGTGGAGACGTCGTCGGCGATCGCCGAAGGCGATCTGACCCGGCGCGTGCCCTCCAGCAAGGAGACCACCCTCGAGGTCGAGCAGCTGCGCACGGCCCTCAACTCCATGCTCCACCAGGTGGAGTCGGCGTACCGGACGCGCGAGCACAGTGCCGCCCAGCTGCGCCGCTTCGTCGCGGACGCCTCGCACGAGCTGCGCACGCCCCTGTCGGCGATACGCGGCTACCTCCAGCTGTACGACAAGGGCATGCTGACCGACCCGGTCGAGCGGAAGCGGTCGTGGGAGCGGATGATGGCGGAGGCGGACCGGATGGGCCGCCTGGTCGACGAACTCCTCACTCTCGCCCGCCTCGACCAGCAGCCCGAACTGCGCTTCAGGAACGTCGATCTGAGCCGCCTGGTGCGGGACGCGGCGGAGGACCTGCGCGCCCAGCAGCCGGAACGTGCGGTGACGGTGAGCGCGGACGGCGCGCTGCTCGTCAGGGCCGACGAGTCCGGGCTGCGCCAGGTGCTGGGCAACCTCGTGGCGAACGTCCGCGTCCACACGCCCGCCGACGTACCGGTACGGCTCGGCCTGGAGCGCGCGGACGGGTTCGTACGGCTGTGCGTGGCGGACGAGGGGCCGGGGCTCACGCAGGAGGACGCGGCACGCGTCTTCGACCGCTTCTTCCGCGCGGGCGGCGGCGCGGGCAGCGGTCTCGGGCTGGCGATCGTGCAGGGCGTGGTGGTGGCACACGGCGGCGAGGTGGCGGTGCGGACGGCGCCCGGCGAGGGGCTGGCGGTGACGGTGACGCTGCCGGCGCGGGGGCACGACCGGGACCACCCATGAGCGCACGGCCGTAGGATTCCCGGGCCGTACGACCCGCCGTGGCTCACGTCTCCCGGGTCGCCGCCACCAGTGCCCACACCGTCTTCCCGTGCCGCCCGCGGCTCCACACCCCCCACGCCGCCGCGATGTGCTCCACGAGGTGCAGTCCGCGGCCGGCCTCGTCGCGGTCGTCGACCGCCCTCGGGCGGGGTTCGGCCCGTCCCTCGTCGGAGACCTCTATGAAGCAGGAGCCGTCGGCGAGGGCGGTGACCGCCACCTCGAACTCCCGCTCAAGGAGGGGGCCGTGGCGTACGACGTTGGTGGCCAGCTCGGAGACGAGCAGCACCGTGTCCTCCAGGGCCGGGTCCTGAGGGCCGTGCCCCCAGGCGGCCAGGTGGTCACGTACCCGGTGCCGGGCGAGGCCCACCGACGCCGGATGACGGGGCAGCCGGAACGAGTCGCGTCGCACCACGTCTGCTCCTCACCCCGCACACACCTCCGACACATGGTGCTGCGTTGGGCGGGCGCCCGCTGTCACTCGAACGGATTCACCTCAGATCCGGTTCAGCCGCCACAGGCGGAAGACACCGGTGCCGTCCGACAGGTACTGCCCCCCGCCGACGTCCTCACTGCTGACCACGTACTCCTTGCGCTGCCACAGGGGGATCAGCGGAACGTCCTGGGCCACGGTTCCCTGGATCTTCTGGAAGTCGTCGGCGGCCCGGCTTCGGTCGGAGTACTGCTGGCTGTCGCGGATCAGCCGGTCGACGTCCTTGTTGCTGTAGCCGTTCTTCATGCTGTTGCCGGTGCCGACGAGCGGGGCGCTGAAGGTGTCCGGGTCGGGGAAGTCGGCGACCCAGCCGACGGCGTACGCGTCGAGCTTGCCGCTCGCGTACCGCTTCTGGAAGTCCGTCCACTCGTACCCCTTGATGTCCACCCCGAACAGCCCGCTCGCCTCCAGCTGCCGCTTCAGCTCGGCGGCCTCCTCGGCGGCGGCGCCGCGGCCCTCGGCGTAGCCGTAGGTGAAGTGGACGGGCAGGTGTACGCCCGCCGCGGTGAGCAGGGCGCGGGCCTTCTTGGTGTCGGGCCGGGGGTAGGCGTCGAAGAACGAGGTGGTGTGTCCGGTGATGCCCGCCGGGATGAGCGAGTACAGCGCGTCGGTGGTGCCGTCGTACACCTTGCCGACCAGTTCCTCGCGGTTGACCAGCCAGGCGATGGCCTGGCGTACCCGGGGGTCGTGCAGCGGGGAGCCGGCGGTGGTGTTCAGGACCAGGTTGCGGATCTCGGCGCCGTCGGCCTCGCTGATGCGCTGGTTGGGGTCGCTCGGCGAGAGACCGGCGAGCACGGCGGGCGGCAGCTGGCGCGTGGCGACATCGACGTCCTGCGCCTTCCACGCCTTCTCCAGGGCGGCGGGGTCGGGGTAGTAGCGCAGCTCGACGGGCCGGCCGGTGGCCTTGACGTCGCCCCGGTAGTGCGTGTTCGGCGCGAGGGCGGCCTTCTTGTCCTTCGTATACGCCGTCAGGGTGTACGGCCCGGTCCCATCGGCCCCGGCGTCGCTGCGCAGCGCGTTCTGCGGGTACTTGGCGCGGTCGACGATCGCGCCGGCGCCGGTGGCCACCTTGAACGGGAAGGTCGCGTCGGGCGAGGACAGATGGAAGGTGACGGTCAGCCCGTCGGCGTCGACCGAACGGAGGCCGGCGAGCAGGGTCGCCGGGCCGACGTCGGAGTTGATGCTCTTGACCCGGTCGAAGGAGTACTTGACGTCCTCGGCGGTCATGGTGCGCCCGCTGGGGAACGTCAGTCCGTTGCGGAGTGTGCAGCGGTACGTCCGCAGGTCCGTCCCCGCGAAACCACAGCTCCGGGCCGCGTCCGGCACGGGTTCGACACCGCCTGGTTCGAACGTCAGCAGCGACTGGAAGACATTGCTGAACAACGCCCAGGACCCGGCGTCGTACGCCCCCGCCGGATCGAGCGACGTGATGGCGTCCGTCGTCCCGACCGTGATGGTCCTGTCGGTGTTCTCCTTGGCCGGCAACAACTGCCACCCGCCCACTCCCACGCCTGCCAGTACCAGCACGGTCGCGAGAATCCGCATGCGAACCGATCGCATCGGCGCCCCTCCCCAGGCCCTCAGCGCATGCCACTCCCCTGTGGCGCGGATCACCTAATCACAAGAGTTTCAGGTGAGGGAAGAGGGATTTTTTAAGATGAGAAAGAACTTACCGAGGGGCTGTTTCCGGTCTGTTTCAAGGCTGCTGACGGACCATCACGCCTGCCGGGAATTGCCGCAGCCGTCACGCCTGCGTCGACGCCAGTTCGATCACCGTGATGTCCGACGGGGCGCCCACCCGTGTGGGAGGCCCCCAGGCACCCGCTCCCCGGGACACATACAGCTGCGTGTCGCCGTAGCGGTCCAGGCCCGCGAGGGTCGGGTTGGTGGCCGCCGCGATGAAGTTGCCCGGCCAGAGCTGGCCGCCATGGGTGTGGCCGGAGAGCTGGAGGTCCACGTGGTGCTTGACCGCCTCGTGGACCTGGACCGGCTGGTGGGCCAGGAGGACGACGGCGCGTGAGGTGTCGCGGTCGCCGAGCGCCCTGGTGAAGTCGGGCCCCTCGCCCTCGCTCTCGCCCGCCAGGTCGTTGACGCCGGCCAGGTCGAAGGCGGGCAGTTCCGTGCGGGCGTTCTCCAGCGGGTGCAGGCCGAGCCGGCGTACCTCCTCGACCCACTGGTCCGCGCCCGAGAAGTACTCGTGGTTGCCCGTGACGAAGTAGCTGCCGTGACGCGCCCTCAGCTGTGCCAGCGGTGCCGCCGCCGGGCCCAGGTCCTTCACACTGCCGTCGACCAGGTCGCCCACGACCGCGATCAGGTCCGGCTGGGTCGAGTTGATCGTGTCCACCACGCGCTGTGCGAAGCTCCGGCCGAGGACCGGGCCCAGGTGGATGTCGCTGACGACCGCGATACGGAAGCCGTGCGCCGAGCGCGGCAGTTTGGCCAGCGGGACCGTGACGCGTTTCACGGCGGGGCCGCGCAGCACGCCGTAGGTGCCGTAGCCCACCGTGCCGACCGCGGCGGCGGCGACCGCTCCGCCGACGACCCGGGAGACGAAGAGGCGGCGGGAGGAAGAGGAGGGTTCCTCGCGAGCCGCGGTCTCCCGTTCCGGCTCTGGTTCCGGCTTCGGCTCCGTGGGTGCCGTCCCCGCCGGTACCGGTGCGGGTATCGGTGCCGTGTCCTTCGTGCGCGCCCGGCGCTCCACCAACCGGGCGACCAGCGGACGTACGCCCTCCCCCGCGAGCAGCGCCAGCAGCAGGTAGAGCGACAGCGCCATCCACAGGAAGCCCGGCCAGCCCAGCACGCGCTGGAGCCAGAAGGGGGCTCCGGCGCGCTCCGCAACCAGGGCCGCGACCATCAGCAGCGGTCCGGCGACCATCACCACCGTGCCCGTGCGGCGGGCGAGGCCCGGTCCGCGGGTGGTGTCGCGGACCAGCCGGAGCCACGCATACCGGTGCAGCGCTGCGAACGCGGCCAGGACGACCAGGGCGACCAGCGCGAAGACGACGACCACCGTGTCCCTGCCCCCCGTTATGGAATTCGTCGCAATGCGCGCAGTCCACGCAACCCGATGGCGCCGATGACAGTCCCCAAGACAAAGGAGACGACGGCGAGCGTCAGATGCACCCAGAAGTACGCCGTCGGATTCCCCGCGTCGTCGAACGCGAGCCCGCTGCCGTCCTTCCACAGGTTCTTGACGAAAGTGATCCAGATGACCCAGCTCCACACCCCGAAGGCGAGCAGGAACCAGGAGATGGGGCGGCTGAGCTTCATAGGGTCAGTATCGCGGTTCTCTCGTCGCCGCTCGCCGCGGGGTGCCGAGCATCGGCCGGGATCGGGCGGGACTTCCCGCCCCGCACCCTGTACTTTCGCGACCGTGTCCGTCTTGAAGAAGATCGCCGGGCGTCGCCTGCCCGTCGCCTCCGCCGTCGTGTTGTCCCTCTCGCTCACCGCCCCCGCGACCGCGTTCGCGGACACGCAGAGCCCGACCGCCTCGCCGTCGGCCACACCCCCGGCCGCGATGTCGACCGTCGGCGGCGAACTGCTCGGCAGGCCGGGCACCCAGGTGAACCTCGGCGGCGGTGTCCCGGTGCTCCCGAAGGGCATCAGCGCGCGCTCGTGGATCGTCGCCGACGCCGAGTCCGGTGACATCCTGGCCTCCCACAACGCGCACTGGCGGCTGCCCCCGGCGAGCACCCTGAAGATGCTGTTCGCCGACACCGTGCTGCCCAAGTTCCCGAGGAGCGAGCAGCACAAGGTCGTCCCCTCCGATCTGGCCGGCATGGGCGACGGGTCCAGCATGGTCGGGATCAAGGAGGGCGAGACCTACTCGGTCCACGATCTGTGGCTCGGCGTCTTCCTGCGCTCCGGCAACGACGCCGTGCATGTGCTGTCCGCGATGAACCACGGTGTCGAGCAGACCGTGAAGGACATGCAGCAGCATGCCGAGGAGCTCCAGGCCCTCGACACGCACGTGGTCAGCCCCGACGGCTACGACGCCGGCGGGCAGGTCTCGTCGGCGTACGACCTGTCGCTGTTCGCCCGCTCCGGGCTGCAGAAGAAGGACTTCCGGGAGTACTGCTCGACGGTACGGGCGTCGTTCCCCGGCGAGACCAAGGAGAAGGGCGGCAAGAAGACCCGCGGGTCCTTCGAGATCCAGAACACCAACCGGCTGCTCGCCGGGGACTTCGACATAACGCCGTACCGGGGCATCGCCGGCGTGAAGAACGGCAACACCACCAATGCGGGCGCGACCTTCACGGGTGTCGCCGAGCGCGACGGCAGGGTGCTGCTCGTCACGGTCATGAATCCGGAGAAGAAGGACCACAACGAGGTCTACAAGGAGACCGCCCAGCTGTTCGACTGGGGGTTCAGCGCGGCGGGCAAGGTGAAGCCGGTGGGTGAACTCGTCGCCCCGAAGGGCGCGGACACGGGCGCGCAGCCCGGCGCGAATCCGTCCGCCAGGGGGGCGGGCAAGGCGTCCGCCAAACCGGTGGCCGCCTCGGTGAAGACCGGAGGCTCCAGCGGTGTCGGCGTGGCGATCGCCATCAGCGGCGGCCTTCTCCTGCTGCTCGCCGCGGGAGCGTTCCTGGTCAACCGCCGCTGGCCGCTGCCTGATCTGGTACGTCGTCGGACGCGGCCCTGACCTCGTCGGCTCCGCTGCTCTGCGTCGCCGTCCACGCGGCGCAGAACAGCACGAGTTTCGCGGTGAAGTTGATCCACAGCAGCAGCGCCACCGGCACCCCGAACGCGCCGTACATGCTCTTCGAGGCGACGCCCTGGATGTAGCCGCTGAGCAGCACCTTGAGCAGTTCGAAGCCGACCGCGCCGATCAGGGCGGCGACGAGCAGCCTCCGCCGCGGAGGTTCCACGCCGGGCAGCAGGGTCAGGACGTACAGCAGGAGCAGGAAGTCGGCGAGGACGGCGACGGCGAACGCGGCGATCCTCAGCAGGAGGCTGCCCCAGCCGCCCTTGTCGAGGCCGAGCTGCCCGGCGATCCAGTCCACCAGCGCGGAGGCGACGGTGGATGTGGCGATGGTGACGAGGATCGCGCCGCCCAGGCCGATCAGCACCACGCCGTCCTTGACCTTGCGCAGCACGGGGTTCTCGTCGCTGTCGGGCAGCTCCCACACCGCGCGCAGACAGTCCCGCGTCTGGCCGACCCAGCCGATGCCGATGAAGAACAGCGTGGCGCCGGCGATGATGCCGACGGTGCCGGCGTTCTGGACCAGGCCGTGGATGTCGAGCTGGTTGGAGATGCCGGGGAACTGGTCGGCGACCTTGTTCTGCAGCTTGATCTGCTGGGTTCCGCTGAGCGTCGCGGCGCCGATCGCCGCGGCGACGGTGAGCAGCGGGAAGAGCGCCACAAAGCTGATGAACGTCATCGCGGCGGCGAGCCGGGTCCACTTCACGCGGTCGAGGCGTTCGTACGACCGCCAGGTGTGCGTGGCCATGAGGCGCCCGACCAAGGGGCCGACGACGGGGAGCTTCTTCAACCAGTCCATGATCAGACTCTCCCCTCGTGACCCCCGATGTCTATCCGGTTTCCCCGCAGCACCCATTTCAGTGACGAGCCACGCGAGCCGGACATATTGAGAGGTTATGCCCGTTTTACGGCGCTACGATCACGTTCATGCCTGCCCACAAGGACGCCTTCAGCCCCCCGAAGTCCCTCCTGATCCTCGGCGGCACATCCGAGATCGCGCTGGCCACCGCGCGCCGGCTCATCGTCCGCCGCGCCCGCACCGTATGGCTGGCCGGGCGCCCCTCCGCCGAATTGGAGAGCGCCGCCGGACATCTGCGGGAACTCGGCGCCGACACCCGTACCGTCGCCTTCGACGCGCTCGACCCCGAGGCGCACGAGAGCGCGCTCGGCAAGGTGTTCGCCGAGGGCACCGTCGACCTGGTGCTGCTCGCGTTCGGCGTACTCGGCGACCAGGCGACCGACGAGCGCGACCCGGTGGCCGCGGCGCGCGTCGCAGGGACCAACTACACGGGCGCGGTCTCGGCGGGCCTGGTGTGCGCCCGTGCGCTCCAGGAGCAGGGCCATGGCTCGCTGGTGGTGCTGTCGTCGGTCGCCGGTGAGCGGGCCCGCCGCCGCGACTTCATCTACGGCTCCAGCAAGGCGGGGCTCGACGCGTACGCGCAGGGCCTGGGCGACGCGCTGCACGGCACCGGCGTGCACGTCATGCTCGTACGCCCCGGGTTCGTCCGTACGCGCGGTACGGCCGCACATGAGCAGGGGCCGTTGGCCTGCACTCCGGAGGAGGTCGCCACGGCGATCGAGGCGGGGTTGCGAAGGCGCTCGGAGGCGGTGTGGGTCCCCGGAGCACTACGGCTGGTGATGTCGGCGCTGCGACACGTCCCGAGGGCGGTGTACCGGCGGCTGCCCGTACAGGGAGCCTAGACAGTGGGAAGGGCGGCGTCCTCGGCCGGTGCGCCGGCCTGAGGCGGGACCACCGCGCTCCCGAAGGGGAACTCGCGCAGCTTGCGCCAGATGCCGTCCGCGCCCTGCTCGTACAGCGCGAAGCCCGTGCAGGGCCACTCGGCCTCGAAACCGGCGAGCTCCTCGTACGCCCGGTCCATGGCGGCCTCGTCGATGCCGTGCGCCACGGTGACATGCGGGTGGTACGGGAAGAGCAGCTCGCGCGCCACCGGCCCGGACGCGTCACGGACCTGCTTCTGCAGCCAGGTGCACTCCTCGGCGCCCTCGACGACCCGGACGTACACCACGGGCGACAGCGGCCGGAACGTGCCCGTTCCGGCGAGCCGCATCGGGAAGGGGCGCCCGGCCGCCGCGACCTGGACGAGGTGCGCCTCGATCGCGGGCAGATCGGCGGCGTCGACCTCCGCCGGCGGCAGCAGGGTGACATGCGTGGGGATGGCGTGAGCCGCGGCGTCGCCGAAGCCCGCGCGCCGCTCCTGGAGCAGGCTGCCGTGAGGCTCCGGGACCGCGATCGACACACCGATCGTTACGGTCCCCACGTCGTCTCCTGTCGTCGTGCTGGTGTACGTGTCCGGTGGGCGGGCAAGCTGCCGATCCGGTGTTCGGCTTCCGACTGTACGACCACGCCCATGCCCTCGGGCAGGCGCAAGCGGAGTGGAGTGCAGCACTCCACGGCGCGTCGAGGCCCGCCGGGGTCGGGGTCAGTGCTTGGCGGGCAGGAAGCCCACCCTGTCGTACGCCTGGGAGAGGGTCTCCGCGGCGACGGCGCGCGCCTTCTCCGCGCCCTTGGCCAGGATCGAGTCGAGCGTCTCGGGATCGTCCAGGTACTGCTGGGTGCGCTCCCGGAACGGCGTCACGAAGTCGACCATGACCTCGGCGAGGTCCGTCTTGAGCGCACCGTAGCCCTTGCCGGCGTACTTCTGCTCCAGTTCCGCGACGCCGGTTCCGGTGAGGGTCGAGTAGATGGTCAGCAGATTGCTGATACCCGGCTTCTCCTCCGTGTCGTACCGGATGACGGTGTCCGTGTCCGTGACGGCGCTCTTGACCTTCTTGGCGGTGGTCTTCGGCTCGTCGAGCAGGTTGATCAGGCCCTTCGGCGTGGACGCCGACTTGCTCATCTTGATCGACGGGTCCTGCAGGTCGTAGATCTTCGCCGTCTCCTTGAGGATGTACGGCCGCGGGACCGTGAAGGTCTCGCCGAAGCGGCCGTTGAAACGCTCGGCGAGGTCCCGGGTCAGCTCGATGTGCTGACGCTGGTCCTCACCGACCGGAACCTCGTTGGCCTGGTAGAGCAGGATGTCGGCGACCTGGAGGATCGGGTACGTGAACAGGCCGACGCTGGCGCGGTCGGCTCCCTGCTTGGCGGACTTGTCCTTGAACTGGGTCATGCGGCTCGCCTCGCCGAAGCCGGTGAGGCAGTTCATGATCCAGGCGAGCTGGGCATGCTCGGGGACATGGCTCTGGACGAACAGCGTGCACCGCTCCGGGTCGAGCCCGGCCGCGAGCAGCTGGGCGGCGGCCAGGCGGGTGTTGGCACGCAGGTCCTTCGGGTCCTGCGGAACGGTGATCGCGTGCAGGTCGACGACCATGTAGAACGCGTCGTGGGTCTCCTGCAGGGCCACCCACTGGCGGACGGCGCCGAGGTAGTTGCCGAGGTGGAACGAGCCGGCGGTGGGCTGGATCCCGGAGAGCACGCGAGGACTGTCAGAGGCCATGTTCACCATTCTCTCAGGTCTTCCGAGCCTGCCCGGAACAGGTGGGCAACAGCCGCGAACCGAATCGTGCCCAGCGGTGTAACAAGGGGACATGACAAGAAGGGGGGGCCGCGTGCGCGGGCTGGGCGGGCTGGTGGCGGCGCTGGTGGGGACGGTCGTGGCGCTGGCGGGGGCGGCCGCCCCGGCGGGCGCCGTGAGCAAGGACATACCCGATCTGGCGCTCGTCGTGGCGAACGACACGGGCCGTACCACGACGCTGCGCTCCGGGGACCGGGACTTCGCACTGCTGTGGCAGCTGCTGTCACCGACGGAGAGCGGGACGGAGCGGGTGCCTCAGGCGTGGGAGCGGGGGCAATATCCGCGGGTGCGGGCCACCGTGGTGTGGGGGCTGACCGGGATCGGGGGGTGGCCGTACACCCAGCGGGCGCCCCGGGGTGATGTGGCCATCGAGCGGCAGGACCAGGTTCTGCTGGCGGAGGACGGGACGGCGTGGGTGCGGTCGGATCCGGCGCCGGACGTCTCCGACGATGACGTTCGATGGCACCGGGCGCCGCGGTCGGTTTTTGAGCGGTTGGAGAAGGGCGGGCTGTTCGGGCCGCCCGCCGCCGCGGCCGGGGGTGGCTCCTCCGACACCCTGCGCTGGGGAGCCGTGGGGCTCGGGGCCGGGCTTGCGCTGGGGGCCGGTGGCACGTTCGCCGCACTGCGGCGTGGGGGGGGGGGGGGGGGGGGGGGCGCCGCCCGCGCCCCGACGTTCTGCTAGGGGTGGCGAGGGTGGGGCTGGGTGCGAGGGTGCGGGGCTGCGGCCGCGGG
>NZ_JBEOZU010000069.1:29941-55741 GCF_040298185.1 Streptomyces sp. NPDC001634
CTCGGCGGGAGGCCGAGCCGCCGCGGCAGGAGCTGATCGATCTTGGAGAGCTCGGGTGATCAGTGTTGCCGGGGAGCGATCAAGTCAGCCGAGGTCGATCTCCGGGTACAGCGGGAACGGGGTCAGCAGGTCGCTCGCCCGGTGGGCGATCTCGTCCGCGATCTTCGGGTCCAGGACGTGCTGGGCCTTGGACGGGGTGCCCTTGCCGGTCGTGCCGGGGACGGCCGTCGTGAGGACGCGGTCGATCAGGGACGCGATCTCGTCCATCTCCGCCGTGCCCAGACCACGGGTCGTGAGCGCGGGCGTGCCGATGCGGATGCCGGAGGTGTACCAGGCGCCGTTCGGGTCGGCCGGGATGGCGTTGCGGTTGGTGACGATGCCCGACTCCAGCAGGGCCGACTCGGCCTGGCGGCCGGTGAGGCCGTAGGAGGTCTCCACGTCGATCAGGTTGAGGTGGTTGTCCGTGCCGCCCGTGACGAGCGTGGCGCCGCGGCGCATCAGGCCCTCCGCCAGCGCGCGTGAGTTGTCCACGATCCGCTGGGCGTAGTCGCGGAAGGACTCCTGCCGGGCCTCCGCCAGCGCCACCGCCTTCGCGGCCATCACATGCGGGAGCGGACCTCCCAGCACCATCGGGCAGCCGCGGTCGACCTGGTCCTTGAGGGAGTCGTCGCACAGGACCATGCCGCCGCGCGGGCCGCGCAGCGACTTGTGGGTGGTGGTCGTGACGATCTGGGCGTGCGGGACCGGGTCGAAGTCGCCGGTGAGGACCTTGCCCGCGACCAGGCCCGCGAAGTGCGCCATGTCGACCATGAGGGTGGCGCCGACCTCGTCGGCGATCTCGCGCATGATGCGGAAGTTCACCAGGCGGGGGTAGGCCGAGTAGCCGGCCACGATGATCAGCGGCTTGAACTCACGGGCCGATGTGCGCAGCGCCTCGTAGTCGATCAGGCCCGTGGCCGGGTCGGTGCCGTAGGAGCGCTGGTCGAACATCTTTCCGGAGATGTTCGGGCGGAAGCCGTGGGTGAGGTGGCCGCCCGCGTCCAGGGACATGCCGAGCATGCGCTGGTTGCCGAAGGCGCGGCGCAGCTCCGCCCAGTCCTCCTCGGAGAGGTCGTTGACCTGGCGTACGCCCGCCTTCTCCAGGGCGGGGGTCTCGACGCGCTGGGCGAGGACGGCCCAGAAGGCGACGAGGTTGGCGTCGATGCCGGAGTGCGGCTGGACGTAGGCGTGGCGGGCGCCGAAGAGCTCCTTGGCGTGTTCGGCGGCGAGCGACTCGACGGTGTCGACGTTGCGGCAGCCGGCGTAGAAGCGGCGGCCGACGGTGCCCTCGGCGTACTTGTCGCTGAACCAGTTGCCCATGGCCAGGAGGGTGGCCGGGGAGGCGTAGTTCTCCGAGGCGATCAGCTTGAGCATCTCGCGCTGGTCGGCGACCTCCTGGCCGATGGCGTCGGCGACGCGCGGCTCGACCGCTCGGATCACGTCGAGGGCGGCGCGGAAGGCGGTGGATTCGGTGGAGAGAGGCTGCTCTGGCATGGGGACCTCCGGACGACGTGCGTACAGCGTTCACGGTTGGCCCAGGCGCACGGCTCACAATCGCTTGACTCCGGGCCGCTCCCCGATGGTCGGTCCCATCCCAAGCGCGCCAGTCACGGCCCGGTGATCAGCCTACCGGGCGCGCCGCGGCGCCTTGTTCCCCCGTCCACCATGCGAGCGAGGATGGAACGAGGATGGAAGGGGAGCACATCCCGTCGTCCGGCCGGAAGGGGAGCACCGTGAGTACCACCGACACCCTCGTCGCCGCGGCCGAGGCCCACAGCGCACCCACCTACCGCCCCCTCCCGGTCGTCGTGGCCACGGCGGACGGGGCGTGGATGACCGACGTCGAGGGGCGCCGGTACCTGGATCTGCTGGCCGGGTACTCGGCGCTGAACTTCGGGCACGGCAACCGGCGGCTGATCGACGCGGCCAAGGCCCAGCTGGAGCGGGTGACGCTGACGTCACGCGCCTTCCACCACGACCGGTTCGGCGACTTCTGCGCGCAGCTGGCCGAGCTGTGCGGCATGGAGATGGTGCTGCCGATGAGCACGGGCGCCGAGGCCGTGGAGTCCGCGGTGAAGACGGCCCGGAAGTGGGGGTACCGGGTCAAGGGGGTGCCCGCCGAGATGGCGAAGATCGTGGTCGCGGGCAACAACTTCCACGGCCGTACGACGACGATCATCAGCTTCTCCACCGACCCGGAGGCACGCGCGGACTTCGGCCCGTACACGCCGGGCTTCGAGATCGTGCCGTACGGGGACATGACCGCGATGCGCGGGGCGCTGACGGAGAACACGGTGGCGGTGCTGCTGGAGCCGATCCAGGGCGAGGCGGGGGTGCTGGTGCCGCCGGCCGGGTATCTGCCGGCGGTGCGGGAGCTGACCCGGGAGCGGAACGTGCTCTTCGTCGCCGACGAGATCCAGTCGGGCCTCGGCCGGACGGGACGCACCTTCGCGTGCGAGCACGAGGGCGTCGTACCGGACATGTACGTGCTCGGGAAGGCGCTCGGCGGCGGAATCGTGCCGGTGTCGGCCGTGGTGTCGAGCGCCGAGGTGCTCGGGGTGTTCCGGCCCGGCGAGCACGGGTCGACGTTCGGCGGGAACCCGCTGGCCTGCGCGGTCGCCCTCGAGGTGATCGCGATGCTGCGGTCGGGCGAGTACCAGGCGCGGGCGGCGGAGCTGGGCGAGCATCTGCACCGCGAACTGGGGACGCTGACCGGCACGGGCCGGGTGACCCAGGTGCGCGGGCGCGGGCTGTGGGCGGGCGTGGACGTCCACCGGAGGTACGGGACGGGGCGGGAGATCTGCGAGAAGCTGATGGACCGGGGTGTCCTGGTCAAGGACACCCACGGGTCCACCGTCCGGATCGCCCCTCCGCTCGTGATCAGCAAGGAGGACCTGGACTGGGGGCTCGCCCAGCTGCGGGCGGTCCTGGGGGTCTGAGGTGGGCCCTCAGAGGACGACGTGCGGCAGGAAGCGGGCGTACTCGTCCGTGACCAGCCCGGACGACTCCCTGATGCCGAGCCCCGCCGACTCGTCCTCGACGACCCAGGCGCCGAGGACGACACGGTTGCCGTCGAAGGACGGCAGGGGCGCCAACTCCTGGTAGCAGCAGGCCTCTTCCCGCACGACGGGTTCGGCGCCCGGCTGGTGGACGGTCACCCCCTCGCCCTCGCGGCCGAGGAGCGGCTTGGCGACGTAACCCGTCGTGTGCGCGAGCTCCCGGGGGCCGTCGAGGTAGGCCGGGAGCAGGTTCGGGTGGCCCGGGTACAGCTCCCAGAGGATCGCGAGGAGCGCCTTGTTGCTGAGGAGCATCTTCCAGGCGGGCTCGATCCACAGCGTGCTGCCGGTGCCGCCGCCGTTGTCGAGGGTGTCCAGGACGTGGCCCGCGAACCGGTCGGTGGTGAGCCACTCCCACGGGTAGAGCTTGAAGCAACTGCGGATGAAGCGGAGCCGGTTGTCGACGAAACGCTCCGAGAGCGGGTCCCAGCCGATCTCCTCCATGGAGATCCAGTCGGTGTCGAGCCCGGCCTGTTCCGCGGTCTCCTTGAGGTAGGCGACCGTCATCAGGTCCTCGCCGAGTTCGTCGGCGGAGGAGTGCGCGAAGTAGAGCGGGCTGCCGGGCGGCAGGAGGGCTGCCTGCTTCCTCCAGGCGGCGATCAGTCGCTCATGGAGGGAGTTCCACTGGTCGGCGCCCGGGAAGCGGTCCTCCATCCAGAACCACTGGGGCGAGGCGGCCTCGACCAGGGACGTGGGCGTGTCGGCGTTGTACTCCAGGAGCTTGGCCTCTCCCGTGCCGTCGTAGCGCAGGTCGAACCGGCCGTAGACGGAGGGGAGTTCGGCGCGGCGGTGCCAGGCCTCGGCGACCGCACGCGCGACGCGCGGGTCGGTGATGCCGAGGTCGGCGAAGCGGTCCGTGGCGACGATGTGTCCGGCCGCGGCCAGGCACATGCCGTGCAGTTCCTCGACGACCTCCTCCAGCGCCTCCACCTCGGGGAGCGTGAAGACGTAGTAGGCGCTCTCGTCCCAGTAGGGGAGCCAGGCGTCGTCGGGGATGGGGGTCCCCCCTGCTCGAGCGGAGTCGAGAGCTTGGGGGAGGGTGAGCGGGTAGATCAGGCCCTGCGCCTCGACGGTCTGCTGCCAGCCGGGGCGGGGCTCGGTCGTACGGCGTTCCACGGGCCGCTCAGCTGCCGGTCTTGCCGTGGCTGCCGAAGCCACCGCGGTGGACGCCGCTGTGGCTGCCGCCGCTGGAACCGCCGGAGCCCCTGCCGGGCCTGATGAAGGAGCCGCCGTCGACCCAGCCGCTCTTCTTCTTGCCGCCGTAGTACCAGGAGCCGTTGACGGACGTCTTGGTGGACGTGCAGTTCTTGTCGGCGACGACCTTGTAGCCCTTGGCGAGGTTGTAGCTGTCGCGGTCGACGCAGCGCTTGTCCGGGTCCGAGGAGCAGGCTGTGAGGGCGGCGGCGAGGAGCCCCATGCCGCCGAGGACGACCGTGCCCGAGCGCAGTTGCCGGCGTGTGTCCGCCATGTTCGTGATCCCCCGTCGAGTGAGACGTCGTTGAGATGCCGTTGAGACATCGGTGAGAAGAAATTCGGCCACCACACTAAAGACCGTCACTCTGGCGTTCGAGTCCGCCCCCGCCGTTCCACACTCCCCTAAAGTCGCTTCGTGCTCTTTGGAATGGTGTGCGCGCTTGGTGCGGCGGTCTGTTTCGGTACGGCGACGGTGTTGCAGGCGGTCGCGGCACGTGCGGCGAGCACGGGCGGGGGCGGTGACGCGGCGCTGCTGCTGCGGGCGGTCAGACAGTGGCGGTACCTGGCGGGGCTCGCGCTGGACGGGCTCGGCTTCCTGCTGCAGATCGCGGCGCTGCGGTCGATTCCGATCTACGCGGTCGGCGCGGCGCTTGCGTCCAGTCTCGCGGTGACGGCGGTGGTCGCGGCCCGGCTGCTGCGAGTGCGGCTGAGCGGGGCGGAGTGGTCCGCGGTGTCCGTGGTGTGTGCCGGGCTGGCGATGCTGGGGCTGGCGTCCGGGGCGGAGGGTTCCCGGGCCGGATCCGAGGTCCTGAAGTGGGCGATGCTCGGGCTGGCCGTGGCGATACTGCTGCTCGGGCTTGTGGGCGGGCGGCTGCCGGGGCGGGGGCGGGCTCTGATCCTGGGGCTGGGCGCCGGGTTCGGGTTCGGGGTGGTCGAGGTGGCTGTGCGGCTGATCGACTCGCTGTCGCCCGGATCGCTGCTCACCAATCCGGCGACGTATGCGCTGCTGCTGGGGGGCGGGGCGGCCTTCCTGTTGCTGACGACAGCGTTGCAGCGGGGCTCGGTGACGACGGCGACGGCCGGACTGGTGATCGGCGAGACGATCGGCCCGGCCCTGGTGGGCGTGGTGTGGCTGGGGGACCGCACGCGGGAGGGGCTGGCGTGGCTGGCCGTACTGGGATTCATCGTCGCGGTGGCGGGGGCGCTGGGGCTGGCGCGGTTCGGGGAGGCGCCGGTCGTGGAGGCGTGACCGGGGCGTGACGCGTGCTGCCGTCGCTACTGCTGTCAGGGGTCGTGCGGTCGGCGCCGGCGCCATTTCGGGCCCTGCCGGTCACGGGCGGATGTATCGGGCCACTGTGTACGCGGTTGGGCCGGTGAGCCCCGTCCCTGTGCCGTCGAGCATGTCCAGGACCTCGAAGCCGACACCCTCCGCGTAGCGCTCCAACTCACGGGGGAACAGGACGCGTCTGCGGATCTCGTCTCGGGCTTCGTCGCCCGAGGGGAGCATCCAGTGACGGTGCATGGTGTTGATCTGGGTCCGCAGGTCCCACTCATGTCGGACGGTGACGGTCGCGGGTCCTCTCGGGGTGTCCACCGTGGCGGTGGACGGCTCGGTGCGGGTGATCGGGGCGACCGGGGAGCACAGCACGAGCAGCGCGCCCGGCCGGGCGTGGGCCGCAAAGGTGACGAAGACCTGGCTGACGTCCTCGTTTGCTGTGTACCGGATCAATCCCGAAACGGGCGCTCGTACTTCCGTGCGTGGAAAGTACACCGTGCGGCCGGTAGAGGTGCCGGAAGTGGGCCAGAAATACCCGCCGTGCACGTGTTCGCACTGCTCTCGGAGCCCCCAGGAGTTGAGCGTCAGAGTGGCCGAGGCGAACCGGCGCAGCAGAGGGGCACTGTGATGCGCTCGATCATCAAAGCGGCTGAATGGACACTCGGACCCGAAACGGCCGAGGGTGCTCCAGACGGAATCTACTCGGCCGAGTGCCTGACGTGCGGGGCTCAGGCGCAGTCAACAGTCCGAGAACGCTTGCCGGTTGAGGTCTGGGCGCTGAAACACACGGGGCTGAACCCCGACCATCGGCACTTCAAGGCCACGGCTGAGACGTTCTGGCGAGTCACCCCAGCGGAGGGCAACCCCTACCGCGAGCAGACCCCCGTCCTACCGGGGCGGGTAGCAAGACGGCGCTGGTACCGATTCCCCGCAGCGGCACAGCGAAAGGATAGGCACGTGAGCGCAGTCCCCGAGTTCGAATTCCGCACGTCTGCGGTGTGTACGTACAACAACAACGATCCGCGCTGTGTCGCGGTGGCGACGAACGTTCCCGGCAAGGTGGCGGTCCGCAACTCCGCAACCGGCGAGACGGTCGAATTCACGGTCGTCGAGTGGACCGACTTCCTGACCGGTGCCAAGCTGGGTGAATTCGACGTCACGGCGTAGGGAGTCCCCATGGGGCAGTGCCCGCAGTGCGGCAGCAGCGCAGAGCCCGACCCTGAACACTCCGGGATGGGCTGGTGCCTCACGTGCTGGCACTCGTGGGCCCTGCCGAGGGACACCCGCTGTGGGGGCTCGATGCCCCATCTGAGCCCCGCGCTGCGGGTACTGGACGAACACCGGCACCTGAACCGCTGAGCGACTGATACGGCCCCGGTCGGCACGCGTGCTGGCCGGGGCTCTCATATGCCCGCCGACCTGTGGTCTTTCCAAGTTTCAAGGGTTTAGGGTCTACCGGCTGACGGTTGTAACGGAACTCGCCGTCGTAGTCGTCCTCCAGGACCAGACCGCCGGTGCGCCGCGCCCAGTCGACGACGGCCGCCCGCCGGTCGGGATGCAGGGGCACGCCCATGGGGAACTGGTGTGCGGGAGTGAGCAGTACAGCTCCCTCCCCCGCCAACTCGGCGATGTTCGTGCCGAGTTCGTCGAAGGGAAGGGGCCGCGTACGCAGCACCGGCCGCCGTCAGCAGCCAAGCCCGGCGAGGGCCCCTCGCCCACCGAACTCGGTGAACTCGGGGCCACCCGCGTGACATTCGGGCCGGGGTTGCAGCGCCGGGCGACGGCAGCCCTCGGCGGGATCGCCGCTCGGCTGCGGCAGGGATGATCAGGGCAGCCACGCCTTCCATGTCGAGGCGTGGCCGTCCACCCACTTCTTCGCCGCCTCGGCCGGGGACAGCTTCTGGTCGGCGATCATCAGAGAGACCTCGTTCTGGTCCTCGGTCGTCCAGTGGAAGTTCTTCAGGAACCGCGCCGCCTTGCCCCCGTGCCGGGCGAAGTCCGCGTTCAGGTACTTCTGCAGCGGCGTGTGCGGGTACGCGCAGGCGACCTTCGCCGCGTCCGCGTCACAGCCCTCCTTGTACGGCGGCAGCTTCACCTCGGTCATCGGGACCTTCTTGAACAGCCACTGCGGCGCGTACCAGTACGTCAGGAACGGCTTGTGCTCCTTCGCGAACTGCCTGATCTGCGTGATCTGCGCCGCCTCCGAACCCGCGAACACCACCTGGTAGTCCAGCTTCAGGTTCTGCACCAGCGCCTTGTCGTTGGTGACGTACGACGGTGAACCGTCCATCAGCTGGCCCTTGCCGCCGCTCTCCGCGGTCCGCAGCTGCGGCGCGTACTTGTTCAGGTTCTTCCAGTCGGTGACGTCCGGGTGCTGCCGGGCGAAGTACGTGGGCACGTACCAGCCGATGTGGCCGGTGACGCCGAGGCCGCCGCCGCGCGCGATCGTCTGCTTGTCCTCGACGTACCGCTTCTCCTGGTCGGGGTGGCCCCAGTCCTCCAGGATCGCGTCGACCCGGCCCTGGCTGAGCGCGTCCCAGGCGGGGACCTCGTCGACCTGGACGGTGTCCACTCGGTAGCCGAGCTCGTGTTCGAGGATGTACTGGGCCACGGCCACATTGGCCTGCGCGCCCACCCACGACTGCACGGACAGGGTCACGGTCTTCGCGCCCTGCGCGCCCGCGAAGGGCGAGGCCTGCTTGGTCATGTCCGCGGCGCCGCAGCCGGTCGTCAGCGCCAGAACGGCCAGGGCCGTCATGATCTTCGTGCGTGTACGAGGCATCTCACTCTCCCTTCTTCGCGCGCCGCTCGGCCGGCTGGGTCACCCGGTCGAGCATCAGGCCGAGGCAGACGATCGCCGCGCCGGCCACCAGGCCGGTCGCCAGGTCACCCTGGGCGAGGCCGAAGACGACGTCGTAGCCGAGCGCGCCGCCGCCGACCAGACCGCCGATGATGACGACGGCGAGGACCAGCACCACACCCTGGTTCACGGCGAGCAGCAGCGCCGGACGGGCCAGCGGGAGCTGGACCTGGCGCAGCTGCTGGACGCTCGTCGCGCCGAGCGAACGCGCCGACTCCAGGGCGGCCGGGTCGACCTGGCGCAGGCCCTGGGCGGTGATACGGACGACGGCCGGAAGCGCGTACACGACCGCCGCCACGGCGGCGGGCGCGCGGCCGACGCCGAACAGCGCGACGACCGGGATCAGATAGACGAACTGCGGCATCGTCTGGAGCACGTCCAGGACGGGGCGCAGTGCCCGCTCGAAGCGGTCGCTGCGCGCCGCCGCGATGCCGGTCGCGAAGCCGAGGACGAGGGTGACGGCGACGGCGGCGAGCACCTGGGACAGCGTGTCCAGGGAGGGCTTCCACACGCCGAGCACTCCGGTCGCGGCCATCGCGAGGACGGCGGTGAGCGCGGTGCGCCAGGTGCCGATCAGCCAGGCGAGCGCGGCGACGACGAGCAGGACCGACCACCAGGGCAGCCACTGCAGCCCGGAGCGAAGGGGGTCCAGGATCCAGGTGGTGAAGTGGCCCGCCCAGTCGGCGGTGCCGCCGACGTACGGGACGCCCGAGTACAGATGGGCGGTCATCCAGTCCACGGCCCGGTTCACCGGCTCGGCGATGTGCACCGTCCAGGCGTCCGGCCAGTCCTGGCGGCCGGCGAGACGTGCGGCCACGGCGACGACGACGGTCCCGGCGGCGGCGTACGCCCAGCCCGCCCGGCCGCCGGCCCGGGGGCCCTCGCCCGCCGCGCCCGTGACCCGGTCGAGGACGACCGCGAGCAGCACGATCGGGATGCCGGCGGCGAGCGCGGCGCCCACGTCGACGGAGGCGAGCGCCTGGTAGACCCGGTCGCCGAGGCCGGCCGCGCCGATCACGGAGGCGATGACCGCCATGGACAGCGCCATCATGATCGTCTGGTTGAGGCCGAGGAGCAGTTCCTTGCGGGCCAGCGGGAGGCGGGCGGTGAACAGGCGCTGGCGGGCCGTGGTCCCGAGCGACTCGACCGCTTCGAGTACCTCCCTGTCGGCCCCCCGCAGGCCGAGCGCCGTGAGGCGGGCCATCGGCGGTGCCGCGTAGACGACGGTGGCGAGGACGGCGGCGGGGACTCCGATGCCGAAGACCAGGACGACAGGCAGGAGGTACGCGAACGCCGGGAGCACCTGCATGGTGTCGAGGACGGGGCGCAGGGCGCGGAACATACGGTCCGAAAGGCCGGCGGCGAGACCGAGCAGCGCGCCGAGCGCGACCGAGACGAGTACCGCGACCACCATGAGCGCCAGCGTCTGCATGGTGGGCACCCACATGCCGAGCAGACCGCAGGCGAGGAACGCGGCGGCCGTGCCGAGGGCCAGGCGTACGCCTGCGGCACGCCAGGCCAGCAGCCCGGCGGCCGCGGTCACGCCCGCCCAGCCGGCGGCGAGCAGCACAAGGTAGACGGCGCGTACGGACAGGACGACGGCGTTGCTGATGTAGCCGAAGAAGTAGAGGAAGAGGGGGTGGCTGTCGCGGTTGTCGATGATCCAGTCACCGGCACGGGTCAGCGGCTTGGACAGGTCGACGGTGAGCGCGTGCGGCCAGCTGCTGCCGGCCCAGCGGGCGTGGGCCAGGGGCACGAGGACCGCTGCCGCGAGGGCCAGGAGGGCGAGCTTGGCGACGGCTCGGTTGCGGAGGATTGCGGGGAAGGGGGAACGGGCGGCGGTTGCCGTTGCTGTGGCCATCAAGCGTCCCCCTTGCTGCGGTTGGCCGGGAGGGGTTGCGCTTGCCGGCCCCGGCCGGGTGCTGCTGCACCCACCCGTGCCGCCCCAGCGGCACGATTGCCCGCGGCTACGCCGGCGACCACGCCGAGCAGCGTGTCCGGGTCGACCATCCCGACGCATCGCCCCGCGTCCACGACCCGCGCCGGCGTCCCGGCCCGGGCCACCGCCTCGATCGCCTCCGACACCGTCGCGTCCGCGGACACCGCCGGGCCGTGCGCCGACTCCGCGGCGGTTGCGGCCCGCATCGCCGTGCGGACCGTCAGCACCTGCTCGCGCGGTACGTCGCGGACGAACTCGCGGACATAGTCGTCGGCCGGGGAGCCCACGATCTCCTCGGGGGTGCCCAGCTGCACAATGCGCCCGTCCCGCATCAGGGCGATGCGGTCGCCCAGCCTGAGTGCCTCACTCAGGTCGTGCGTGATGAAGACCATCGTGCGGCCCTCCTCGCGGTGCAGCCGGACCACCTCCTCCTGCATATCGCGCCGGATCAGCGGGTCGAGCGCGCTGAACGGCTCGTCGAACAGCAGCACTTCGGGGTCGACGGCGAGCGCGCGGGCCAGCCCGACCCGCTGACGCTGACCGCCCGACAGCTGCGCGGGGCGCCGCTGCTCCATGCCCTCCAGGCCGACCTTGGCGACGAAGACGGCGGCCCGCTCCCGGCGTTCGGCCCTGCCGACGCCCTGGATCTCCAGGCCGTACGCCACGTTGTCGAGGACCGTGCGGTGCGGCAGCAGACCGAAGTGCTGGAAGACCATCGCGGCCCGGTGGCGGCGCAGTTCACGCAGCCGGGCCTTGTCCGTGGCGCGCACGTCCTCACCGTCGATGGCGATGCTGCCCGCGGTCGGCTCGATGAGGCGGGTGAGGCAGCGGACCAGCGTGGACTTGCCGGAGCCGGACAGGCCCATGACGACGAAGACCTCGCCCTTGCGGACGTCGAAGCCCACGTCCCGGACGGCGGCCGTGCAGCCCGTGCGGCTGCGCAGTTCGGCGGGCGGGAGCGCGGCAAGTCGGGGGTCCGACGGGACACGGGCCGCCTTGGGGCCGAAGACCTTCCACAGACCGTCGACGGAGAAGACCGGAGTACTCATCACGCACCACCGCCGATCAGGTCCACGGCCTTCTCCCCGACCATGAGCACCCCGATCATCGGGTTCACGGCGGGCATCGTCGGGAAGACGGACGCGTCGGCGATACGGATGCCGTCGAGGCCGCGGATGCGCAACTCGGGGTCCACCACAGCCAGTTCGTCGGTCACGGCGCCCATGCGGCAGGTGCCCGCGGGGTGGTACACGGTGTGCGCCACCTGGCGCGCGTATGCGCTGAGCTCCTCGTCACCGGTGATGTCCGGGCCGGGGCACACCTCCCGCTTGAGCCAGCCCGCCAGCGGCTCGGTCCGAGCGATCTCGCGGGCGATCCGGATGCCGTCGACGAGGGTGCGGCCGTCGTGGTCGTCCTCGTCGGTGAAGTAGCGGAAGTCGAGCGCGGGTTTGACGGACGGGTCGGCGCTGGTGAGATACAGCCGGCCGCGGCTCTTCGGCTTGGGGATGTTCGGTGTCATCGAGACGCCGTACGGCGGCCGTTCGTAGCCCAGCCGCTCCGGGTTGTCCATGAACGGGACCTGGTAGAAGTGGAACATCAGGTCGGGGCCCGCGTGGTGTGGATCGCGGCGTACGAAGAGCCCGGCGTCGCTGTCCATCGCGGAGTTCTCGGGGATCGGGCCGTGCGTCTCCCACACGATCACCGACTCGGGGTGATCGAGCAGGTTCTCGCCGACGCCCGGCAGATCGTGCACGACCGGTATGCCGAGCTTCTCCAGGTCCGCCTTCGGGCCGATACCGGAGTGCAGCAGGAGCCGCGGGGAGTCGACGGCACCGGCGCACAGCACGACCTCGCGCCGGGCCCGTACGAGGATCTCCTCGCCGTCCTTGGTGCGCACGTGCACGCCCTCGGCCCGGGTGCCCGCGATCTCCAGCCGGTACGCCCAGGTCTCCAGGAAAATACGGAGGCCCGGGCGGTTGTCCATCACCGGGTGCAGATACGCCACCGACGCGCTCGACCGTTTGTTGTTCTCGGGGTGGTAGGCGAGGTCGAAGAAGCCGGTGCCCTCGGTGAACGGCTTCTTGTTGAAGCCCTCGATGCGCGGGACGCCGAGCGCCGCCCGCGCCGCCTCGACGAAGTCACGGGCGATGGCGTTCCGGTCCTTCTCGTCGACCGGGACGATGTTGTTGAGGAGCCGGGCGTAGTACGCCTCCATCGGGACGGCGCCCCAGCCCTCGGCGCCGGCCGCCTCCCACTCGTTCCAGTCGGACGGCAGCGGCTTGAACGCGATCAGGGTGTTGTGCGAGGAGCAGCCGCCGAGCACACGGGCGCGGCTGTGCCGGATGTGGGAGTTGCCGCGCGGCTGCTCGGTGATCGGGTAGTCGTAGTCGAGTTCGCCGCCGAGCAGGCCCGTCCAGCGGCGCAGGGTGAGGACGTCGTCACGGCCGACGTCGCTGGGGCCGCCCTCGATGACGGCGACGGTGACGTCCGGGTTCTCGGTGAGGCGGGAGGCTATGACGGAGCCCGCCGTGCCGCCGCCGATGACGACGTAGTCGTAGGTGTGCTGCTGATCGGACATGAAGTACTGCTCCTCGGGGTCGTGCAAAGGTGCCGCGCTGCAGGGGGGTGGGGGTTCAGCCCGCGAACCAGCGGACCGGGCGCGGCGCGAGGTTCTGGTAGACGTGCTTCGCCTCGCGGTACTCGGCGAGGCCCGCGGGGCCGAGTTCGCGGCCGATGCCGCTCCTGCCGAAGCCGCCCCACTCCGCCTGCGGGAGGTAGGGGTGGAAGTCGTTGATCCAGACGGTGCCGTGGCGCAGCCGCCGGGCGAGACGGCGGGCGCGGCCGGGGTCGGCGGTCCAGACGGCTCCGGCCAGGCCGTACTCGGTGTCGTTGGCGAGGGCGAGCGCCTCGTCCTCCGTGCGAAAGGTCTCCACGGTCAGCACGGGGCCGAAGACCTCTTCCCGCACGGCCTTCATGTTCCGGTGGCACTGGTCGAGGACGGTCGGCTCGTAGAAGTAGCCGGTGGCGGGCCTGGTCCCGCTCGGCTCGGGGCGCCTGCCGCCGCAGCGCAGCACCGCGCCCTCGGCGAGCGCGGAGGCGACGTACTCCTCCGTCCTGGTGCGCTGCTGCGCGGAGACGAGCGGGCCGCACTCGACATCCTTCTCGGTGCCCCGGCCGAGGCGTATCAGGCTTGCCCGGCGGGCGAGTTCGGCGACGAAGCGCTCGCGCAGCGACTCCTCGATGATGAGGCGGGAGCCCGCCGAGCAGACCTGGCCGCTGTGGATGAAGGCGGCGTTGAGGGCCTGGTCGACAGCGGTGTCGAAGCCGTCGTCGGTGGCGCAGGCGTCGGCGAAGACGACATTGGGGTTCTTGCCGCCGAGTTCGAGGGCGAGCTTCTTGACGCCCGCGGCGGCGGCCTGCGCGACCTTGGTGCCGCTGACCAGTCCGCCGGTGAAGGAGACGAGGTCGACGCCGGGGTGCTCGGCGAGCCGGGCGCCTGCCGAGTGCCCGGGCCCGGTGACCATGTTCGCGACCCCGGCGGGCAGACCGGCCTCGGCCAGCAGTCCGATCAGCTCGATGGTGGTCATCGGGGTGATCTCGCTCGGCTTGACCACAAAGGTGTTGCCCGCGGCGAGGGCGGGGGCGATCTTCCAGCTCGCCTGCAGGAGCGGGTAGTTCCAGGGTGTGATCAGGGTGCAGACGCCGACGGGCTCGTGCACGACGACGCTGTGGACGTCGGGCGAGCCGGCATCGACGACGCGGCCGGCGCTCTCGGCGGCGACGAGGTCCGCGAAGTAGCGGAAGGTGTCGGCGACACAGTCGATGTCGACCCGGCCCTCCTCGACCGTCTTGCCCGCGTCCCGGCTCTCCAGGAGACCGAGATCTTCGCGATCGCGTACGAGGAGATCGGCTACGCGGTGCAGGAGTGCGGCACGCTCGGCGACGGGCGTGTGCGGCCAGGGTCCCTCGTCGAAGGCACGACGGGCGGCCGCGACGGCGTCGTCGGCGTCCCGTTCGTCACCCTCCGCAACAAGCGCGAATGGCTCGGCATCCGCGGGGTCGAGGATCTCGCGCGTGGCGCCGGAGCGGGCCGTGCGCCACTCCCCCGCCACGTGAATCGTCGGTTCTGCCTGCCGTGCCTGCTGTGCGGCCATGATCGGTGTTGCCTTCCGTTCCTGTTCGATGCCCCCGTGTCACACGCGTGTCACTCTCGGGGGCCGGGTGCGCCTGCCCCTGGGCCCCGGATGCATGCGCGCTCCGTGGCCGAAAGTGCTGGGCGTCACTGAAAATGCGGGCGAAAAGGGTGAAAAGTACGCTGAGGAGTGCTGTGCTCACGCTGAGCGGTGCCGCGCTGATGGAGGTGCGATGTCTCGGACCCATGGATTCGCGATCGCGACGTATGCCGCGACAACGGCCCTGTCGGTGGGCCTGTTGTTCTCCCCCGGGCTGACCGGCGTCTCGCCGGCCCAGACCGGAGGCAACCAGAGTCCGCAGCAGCTGGCCGCCCAGGCGCAGGCGGGCCTGGCGAAGGCGGCATCGGTCCGGGTCGGCTACGTGGACCGGAGCGCGACGGCCGTGTCGGGCAGCCGTATGCCGACGTCGATGAACCTCGCGCTCGACCGGCGCGGCAACTGCGCGGGCACTCTGACGCTGGGCGGGCACGGCGGCAGCGTCGAGATCATCAAGCGGGGCCCCGACGTCTGGCTGAAGCCCGACGCGGTGTTCTGGAAGGCCGCGATTCCCGGTCGGCGGGGCGTCGCCGCGGCCGCTTCGTTCGGCAACCGCTACATCCACGGCTCCACGGCCGGCACGCTGCTCAGCGGCATCGCCGGTACGTGCGACCTCGGGACCCTCCAGAAGGCCGCGATGGTCACCGTGCCTGCCTCACTGACGGAGGGCCTCGCGACGATGGTGAACGGCACCCGGGTGGTCCCCCTGACCTTCCGGGTGAACCGCCTGACGTCGACGCTGTACGTCACGCCCGGCAAGCCGCACCACCTGTACCGCGCGGCCCAGCGGGGCCCGGGCACCAATCTGTCCCTCACCTTCACGGACTACAACAAGCCGGTCCGGGCGACGCCCCCGCCCGCGAGCCGCACGGTGGACATCTCGAAGGTCCCGAACATGCGATAGGCGGGACGCCGGCCTGCGCGAGGCCGCGTGGAGGCTAACGGGCCCCGGCGCTCGCCGACCACTCGGCCATCAGGTCCCGGACGCAGCCGCGCAGCCACGCGTGCGCCGGATCGGCGTCGTGGCGCGGATGCCAGGCCAGTCCCAGCCGCAGCGGCGGGAGCGGGAGCGGCACCTCGAACGTGACCAGGCCCAGCTCCGATGCCAGCGGCAGGCTCCACGAACCGATCAGGCCCACGAGGTCGGTGTCGCGGATCACGAAGAGTGAGGCGGGGAAGGTGCCGACCGTGCCCACCACCTGGCGCTTCAGCCCCAGTTCGGCCAGGGCGGCATCCACCGGGCCATGGAGTCTGCCGCGGCGCGAGACGATCAGATGGCCGGCCTCCGTGGCGAACCGCTCGGGCGTCAACTCCCCCTCGAACAAAGGATGTCCGGCCCGTACGACCCCCACCATCCGGTCCTCGTGGAGCGTCTCCACATGCACCTCGGGCGCCGCCGTGTCGACGACCCCGACCTCCAGGTCGGCGGTCCCCTGCCGCAGGAACGGCGCGTCCACATGGCTCTCGGCGAGGAAGCGGATGCGGATGCCCGGCGCCTCCCGGGCGGCGCGGGCGAAGAGGGCCGCGCCGTAGGACGCGGCGATCGCGTCGTGGCCGAGGATCGTCATCGTACGGCTGACGCTCCTGAGGTCCGCGTCGCGGCCGGGTGCGAACAGGGCACGGGCACGCTCCACCACGGCGCTCACCTCGGCGCGTACGGCCAGGGCGTGCGGGGTCGGCACCATCCGGCGTCCGGCGCGGACCAGGACGGGGTCGCCGAGCGCCTTGCGGATCCGGCCCAGGGTGCGGCTCATCGCCGGCTCGGAGAGATGGAGCCGGCGGGCGGCGCCCTGGACGCTCTCCTCTTCGAGAAGGACGTCCAGGGCGACCAGCAGATTGAGGTCGAGGCCGGTGGATTGCGTCATACGCATCCATCCCTTGCAAAGGTTGCACTGGAAAGCAGGTCAGGGCCGAGCCTACGGTGGCAGGGCATCCCGCACCACACCGAGCTCCCGGGAGGAGCCGTGCCCTCGCACGCCCTGAAACGCCCGACACTCCTGGCCCTGTGCGCCTGCGTCCTGGTCGCGCAGAGCATGGTCGCCGCCATCAACCTGCTGATCCCTCAACTGAGTTCGTCATCCCTGCACCCCTCGCACAGCGAGATCCTGTGGATGGTCGACGCGTACGTCATCGTCTTCGCCGGACTCCTCATCCCGTCCGGCGCGCTCGGCGACCGGTACGGCCGCAAGGGCGCGCTGCTCACCGGGCTCGCCCTGTTCGCCGCGGGCGCCGCCACCAGCGCGCTCGCGACGGACCCCGCGGTCCTGATCGCGGGCCGCGGTCTGTCCGGCGCGGGAGCCGCGCTGATCACGCCCGCGACCATGTCGGTCCTGATGCACCTCGCCGCCCCGGAGCACCGCCCCCGTGCCCTGGCCTCCTGGACCCTCGCGATCGGCCTCGGCGGACTGGCCGGCAACCTCCTCGGCGGGCTGGTCGGCCAGTTCCTGTCCTGGCGCGCCCTGTTCGGGGCCATGGTCCCGCTGGCCGCGCTCCTGGTCCTCGCCGTGGCCGTCACGACCCCGCGCACGGAACGCGCCGCGCGGAGCAACCCCGACCCCCTCGGTACCCTCCTGCTGACCGCCGGTCTGGTCGCCGTCCTCTTCGGCATCATCGAGGGGCCGGCCTACGGCTGGACTTCACCGCGGATCCTGGGCGCGTTCGCGGCGGGCGCGCTGCTCGTCGTTCTGTTCACCACTCACGCCCTCCTTTCACACACCCCTCTTTTCGACCCGCGCGTCTTCGCCTCGGGCCCGCTGCGCGCCGCCACCCTGGGCACGGCCACCGGCTTCTTCGGCCTCTTCTCCCTCTTCTACGTCAACTCGCAGTACCTGCAGGACATCAAGGGCTACGGCCCCGCCCTCACCGGCGTCGCGATCGCGCCGCTGACGGTCGGCATGGCGCTCGCCCAGAGACTGGCCGCCCGTTGGGCGGGCCACCCCCGTGCCGTCATCGGCAGCGGTCTCGCCCTCATCGGCCTCGGCCTGCTCGGTGCGTCCACCGCGGGCGCGGGCACGCCCTACTGGACGTACGCCTGCTGGCTGCTCGTCATCTCGGCCGGCACCGGGTTCAGCATGCCCGCACTGACGTACGGTGTCGTCTCCTCGCTCCCGGCCCACCAGGCCGGCCTGGGCTCCGGTCTCGGCACCTCGGCCCGGGAGATCGGCGCGGCCCTCGGCGTCGCGGTCACCGGCACTGTCCTGGCCGCCCACCCAAACCTTCCGCACGGCATGGGCCCGGCTCTGCGCACCGTCGCTCTGGTGGTCCTGGCAGCCACCGCGGCGGTCGTCGCGGGGTACGGCAACGGGGCGAGGTCACGCACTGTCGCGTCCGGACCTGAACGCGTACTATCGCGTTCGGCGCGGCCCTGAAGGAGCAACTGGCGCTGTGTGCCCGCGAGTTACCACTCATCACGAGGAGCCGTTCATGCCCGCGCTGCTGAACCCGATCCTGGACCTGATGATGCTCCGGGGCACGATCACCGAGGCCGAGCCCCTCGCCGCCCGTATGCGGCGGCTGCGCATCGAGGGCGACGGACTCGCGGGACTGGAGGTGCGGCCCGGGCAGCAGGTACGGGTTCTGGTCGGCGGCGGGCTGACCCGTCGCACGTACTCGGTGTGGCGCTACGAGCCCGCAGGTGCCGTGGAGTTGTGCGTCCTGGACCATCCGGGTGCCGGTCCCGGGGCGCGCTGGGCTCACGGCGCGAGAGTGGGCGACGAGATCCGCCTGGGCAAGCCGGAAGGGTCGTTCGTGCTGCGGGCCGACGCCTCGCACCACGTCTTCGTCGGCGACGAGACGGCGTCCGTGGCTTTCGGGGCGATTCTGGCGGCGCTGGACGACCGTGCCCGGATCTCCGGCTGCGTGGAGACCGGGACGGCGGCGGACCGGCTGCCGCTGCCCCATGCCGGGCGGCTCGACTGGTCGCTGCGGAACGAGGGTTCCCTCACCGACGCGGTACGGCGGCTTGCGCCCGAGCCGGGTGGGACGGCGTACGTCGCCGGGGAGGCCAGGACAGTTCAGCAGGTACGGCAGGTGCTCGTCCGGGAGTGCGGCTGGGACCGGCGCTCGGTGCTCACCAAGCCCTTCTGGGCACCGGGCAGGCGGGGACTGGAGTGATGCCCACGTGCAGAAGAACGGCCACAGGCCCCGTTCCGGCGGAACCGGAACGGGGCCTGTGGCGCGAGGTCGTGGCAGACCCCGGAGGTCAGATGAGGCCGAGGGAGCGGACCGCCTCGCGCTCCTCCTCCAGCTCCTTCACCGAGACGTCGATGCGGGCGCGGGAGAACTCGTTGATGTCCAGGCCCTGGACGATCTCGTACGTGCCGTCCTTGGTGGTGACCGGGAAGGACGAGATGAGGCCCTCCGGGACGCCGTAGGAGCCGTCCGACGGGATGCCCATGGAGGTCCAGTCGCCCTCGGCGGTGCCGTTGACCCAGGTGTACACGTGGTCGATCGCGGCGTTGGCGGCGGAGGCGGCCGACGACGCGCCGCGGGCCTCGATGATCGCGGCACCGCGCTTGGCGACGGTCGGGATGAACTCCTCGGCCAGCCACTTCTCGTCGTTCACGACCTCGGCGGCGTTCTTGCCGGCCACCGTGGCGTGGAAGATGTCCGGGTACTGGGTGGCGGAGTGGTTGCCCCAGATGGTCAGGCGCTTGATCTCGGAGACCGGGGTGCCCGTCTTCTTCGCGAGCTGGGTCAGCGCGCGGTTGTGGTCCAGGCGGGTCATCGCGGTGAAGCGCTCGGCCGGTACGTCCGGCGCGGCGGCCTGGGCGATCAGGGCGTTGGTGTTGGCCGGGTTGCCGACGACGAGGACCTTGATGTCGTCCGCGGCGTGGTCGTTGATGGCCTTGCCCTGCGGCTTGAAGATGCCGCCGTTGGCCTCCAGGAGGTCACCGCGCTCCATGCCCTTCGTGCGCGGGCGGGCGCCCACGAGGAGGGCGACGTTGGCGCCGTCGAAGGCCACGTTCGGGTCGTCCGTGATGTCGATGCCCTGCAGGAGCGGGAACGCGCAGTCGTCCAGCTCCATGGCCGTGCCCTCGGCGGCCTTCAGCGCCGGGGTGATCTCCAGGAGGCGCAGCTTGACCGGCACGTCCGCGCCGAGCAGCTGGCCGGAGGCGATGCGGAAGAGCAGTGCGTAGCCGATCTGGCCGGCCGCGCCGGTGACGGTGACGTTCACGGGAGTGCGGGTCATGGCGTTCTCCGTATGACAGCTGGCGGTGGGGCTTCCTCGCCCCGGGGTGCTGGATCCCCGCCGCCGGCTCGTGGCCGGCGCCCCGCCGCGATGATCGATCAGGGGTACGAATGATCGATCTCTTGGCGTCAAGAGAGATCCAGCGGTCAGGCTATCGCGCATCCGGGATGCCGGACGGCCGGGTCCGTGTGGCCCGCCCCACAACCGGACGACAACGGCGGCCGCCTGTCCGGGAGAGGGGGACTGAGTGGCGGCCGCCGTGTGGGGGTTGTCCGACCGGGAGGGGTATGGGCCTCCCGGCACTGCCGGACTCCCGTGGGGGTACGGTGCGCCTGCCCCGTCGCGCGACGCTCATGCGTGTCCAACGAGATTGTTTTCAAGGAGAGGCGCGCGTCACCGTTCCGCACGCCCCTCGCTTCACGGTTGCTCCCCTCCGGGCGCCTCCTACGCTACGCCCTCGGAGCCCCCTTGGTCCTCGTACGCGCTACTTCGTGCACCCCTTCTGGCCCGACGCCAGCGTCACGCAGGCCTTCGCCCCGGCCGCGTCCTTCACCGCCACCATCGGGGTGTACGCGTCCGTGTCCCCGGCCGCCGTGACCGATCCGGTCTGCTTGGCCGAGGTACCCGCGGACACGTCGACCCTGTCGCCCTGCGCCGCCCGGGTGATACGGGCCCACGCGGCGCCGCAGGTCTTGTTGTAGCGGACCTCGACAAGGGTCGTGCCGACGGTGGCGCTGGTGGTGGTCCTCGCCTGCGTGCCACCGCAGCCCATGTTCTCCGGGTCCTTGCCGGTGCAGCTCGCGCCGCTGCATTTGACGCCGGCCGGCAGGTCCGGGTTCGGACTCGCCGACGTCGCGGACGATTTGGGCGCTCCCTGCGACTTCTTGCCGTCGCCGCCGGTGAGATAGAAGGCCGCGGCGATCACCACGAGCGCCCCCAGCACACCCGCGAGGAACATCGTCAGCTGTCGCTTGCGGCGCGCCCCCTCGGAGGGACCGCGGGCGTCCGGCCGGTTGTCGCGCGGCGGGCCGCCGGCCGCCTCCGGACCGTACGCCCCGGGTGCACCCGGCGTCCGCGCCGGCTCGTCCGGCGAGGTCGCCGCGGTGGTGGGCCCGGCGGTCCCCGACGGCCCCTTGTACCCGGCGAGTCCCCAGGAGTTGGCGCGCGGGGAACCGCCCTGCGACGTCCGTACGTCACCCCCGGCGTCCGGGGTCTCCGCGGCCGTCGGCTGCGGCGGCACGGTCGGGGCCACCCCGGCCGGTCCCGCGATGCCCGATGTCACCGTGGCGCTGCGGGTCGTCCTGCCGGCGCGGCCCTCGGTCTCGGTGGCCGCCCCGGACTCCCCGAGCGCGGAGCGCGCCTGGGAGATCCGGATGGCCTCCATGGTCATGTCGTGGCGCAGCTCCGAGCGGCTCCAGGCGCGCTCGGCCAGCTCCCACATGGTGGTCAGATGGACGGGATTGGTGCCGGTCACCTCGGCCAGGGCGACGATCGCGCCCTTCGGCGCGAGCAGCCGGCCGTTGAGGTAACGCTCCCAGGACGTCTTGCTGTAGCCCGTGCGGTCGGCCACGGCTGGGACGCTCAGCCCGCTGCGGTCCACGAGCCGCCGCAGCTGGCCTGCGAACTCCCTGACCTGCGGGTCGAGTTCATCGGGCAAGGCCTTCCAACGAGGCATTGCTTTCCCCCCTCTTTCCCCCCGGTACGTGCTGTCTTTCCCCCGTGCGTGGTGCCCGCTGCCGAGTCCCCGTTCTGGCTACCCACGGGGATGCGCCCGGCCAGGATTTCAGTTCCCGGGATGGGGGCGCACGGGAGCATTCGGACGGGGGCGCGCACCGTTGCACGCCCGGGACGCCCCGGACCGTCCCGATTGACACGTTAGACCCGCTGTACAGATGATTCGGCGCGCATCCGCGAACTTGTCAACACATCGACACAACGGTGACACAGCGGCGACCTCAGCAGACCCAGGGGGATCAGGTCACCCGAGCGTGACGGCACCGACGAGGGCGACGACGAGCAGCACGAACAGGCCCAGGAGGGCGACGAGCAGAAGGCGGCGACCGGCGGGCCGAGGCTCGGGCTCCACCACCGGCCGCTCCCACCAGGGGACCGTCGGGTCCTCCTCGTACTCGCCGGGCGTCGGGTCGTCCGCCGGGGCGGGTGCCTGGGCCGGCGGCTTGGGCCAGGCGTGCACGGCCAGTTCCCAGCGCACACCGAAGCGTTCGGCCTCCTCGCCCGCGAGGCCCGCGACCCGGCACAATGCGGCAACCGCCTGACGGGGCGGCGGCTGGGTGGCGTTGAGGTAGCGCTGCCAGGAGGACTTGCTGTACGCGGTCTGCGCACCGAGGGCGACGAGGCTGAGTCCGGTTCGGTCCTTCAGGAGCCGCAACTGCTCCACGAAGTGCCGTACCTCCGGCGGCAGATCGTCCGGCAGTGGCTGCCAGGCGCCCATCGCTCACTCCTCCGCTTGGCGGTCCCAGACCCTGTTTCCGTTCGATTGACGATGTCAGGGGCTACATCGGTTCCGTTGCGGAGCGCCGACACCGTAGCGGAACGGTCACTTCCGTGCCACAGCAAACCGCCAGGTGTTGTACAGCTCCGACATGTACATGAGGGTGGTTCCCGGGCAGCTCAACCGCCCGGCGCCCGGCCTCCCACGGGGGAGAGGCCGGGCGCCCCTTTTGGGCCCGTTCGCCTTCTCGGCCCGTTCGCCTTCTCGGCCCGTTCGCCTTCACGGCCCGTTCGCCTTCACGGCCCGGCGGCCTTGGCGGCCCGTTCGCCTTCGCGGCCCGGCGGCCTTCGCGGCCCGTTCGCCTTCGCGGCCCGGCGGCCTTCGCGGCCCGTTCGCCTTCGCGGCGCCTCAGCCGATGTCGCGAGAGCGGCCAAGGTCATCCGCCGGGTGTCACCAGCCCCGTCTCGTACGCCACCACCACCGCCTGGGCCCGACTGTCCAGGGCCAGTTTGGTCATCGTGCGGTTGAGGTGGGTCTTGACCGTGGCCTCGCTGATGTAGAGGCGCTCGGCGATCTCCAGGTTGGACAGGCCCCGGGCGATCAGCTTGAGGACCTCGACCTCGCGGGAGGTCAGCGCGGCGAGGTCCGGGGGCGGCGCGGCGCCGGGCACGGCGGCAGCCTGGCGGGCGAACGCCTCGACCAGTCGCCGGGTCACGCTGGGCGCGAACAGGGCGTCGCCGCCGCCGACCGCGGCCACCGCCGCGAGCAGCCGCTCCGGCCCCGAGTCCTTGAGCAGGAACCCGGACGCCCCGGCCCGCAGCGCCCCGTACACGTACTCGTCGAGGTCGAACGTGGTCAGCACGAGCACGCGCGGCGAGAGGCCGGGCGTCCCGTTCGCCTCGGCGAGGATGCGCTCGGTGGCCTCGATGCCGTTCATGCCGGGCATCCGGATGTCCATCAGGATCACCTCGGGGCGCGTCTCGGCGGCCAGCCGCACCGCCTCCGTGCCGTCATCGGCCTCGCCGACGACCTCGATGCCGGGCGCCGCGTTCAGCAACCCCACCAGACCGGCCCGGATCAGGAACTGGTCGTCGACGACGAGCACCCGGGTCATCCGGTACGCCTGGTTCGTGCGGTCATCGCGTACGGTCGTCCCCCTGCCGAGCGGCCGCCGTCGAGGTCGGAAGGGTCAGCCGTACGGCGAACCCGCCCTCCGCCAGCGGGCCGATGCTGATCGTCCCGCCGTAGAGCTTGGCCCGCTCCCGCATGCCAATCAAGCCGTGCCCGCTGCCGCTCGGGACTCTGGCCGGAAACACCCCCTTCCCGCCGCTCGAGGCTCTGGCAGGAATCACCCCCATCGCGTCCCCGAGGACCCTGTCCGGAATCACCCCCTTCCCGTCGTCCGTGACGGCGACCATCACATGGTCCTTCCGGTAGTGGAGTTCGACGTCGGCGCGGGCGCCCGGGGCATGCTTGATGACGTTGGTCAGGGCCTCCTGGACGACGCGGTACGCGCACAGATCGACGCCGGGCGCGAGCGGGCGCGGGGTGCCCTCGACGCGCAGCTCGACGGGGACGCCGCCGGCCCGGACCCGTTCGACCAGGTCGTCGAGGCGGTCGAGGCCGGGCATGGGGGCTCCGGGTGCGCCGTCGGCATCGGCCAGATCCTCCTCCCGCAGCACCTGGAGCATGCGCCTCAGTTCGTCGAGCGCCTCGCCGCTGGTGTCGGCGATCGTGCCGAGTGCGGCGCGGGCGGTGGCCGGGTCGGAGTCGAAGACGAAACGGGCCAGGCCCGCCTGCACGGAGACCACCGACATGTGGTGGGCGACCACGTCGTGCAACTCCCGTGCGATGCGCCCGCGTTCCTCGCCGACCTCGCGGCGGGCGCGCTCGGCCTGTTCCGCGCGTAGTTGCCGGGTGAGTTCGGCGGAGCGGCGGGCGAGGGTGCCGAACCGGACCAGGACGGCGGAATCGAGCAGGGCCTGGCCGACGACGGACGGCATGGACGACTTGGGGGTGACGAGACCGGCGTAGACCCACACCGCGCTCATCACGGCCGCGCACGCGACGGCGGTGCGCATCGGACGGCCGGAGGCGACCGTGTAGAGGGCGAGCATCGGGCCGAAGGTGCACACCACCGGCCAGTAGCCGAAGGTCACGTAGACGACACCGGCCGCGTTCACCGCGCCGAAGACGGCGAGCGGCGCACGGGCGCGCAGCGCGACCGGCAGATGCGCCAGGGCGACCAGCACATAGGCGCGCGCATCGAGTTCCGGCCAGCCCTGCGCCACGGACTCCCGGCCGAGCAGGGCGGCCACACCGAACATGGCGAACGCGGTCAGCGTGTCGATGAGGTACGGACGGGGCGGCCGGATGCGCATCGTCGCAGCGTAGCGCCGGTGCGCCCGCCCCCGAGTCAACCTCACGCCGTACCACGGAAGTTGCAGGAAGCGCGCGGCTACCGCGCCCGGTGGGACGGGAGTTCAACCCGGTGCAGGACGCGGGGGCCGCCGGCCCGCCCGTACGTTCTGTGACGCAAGGAAACGCAGCCGGCCGACCACCGGCACCGCGTCCACAGAGGGGAAACCACAGCTCATGAACGCTCGCAGGCGTCTTGCCACCGTCCTCACCGGCGCCGTCCTCATCGGCACCGGCCTCGCGGCCGCCGCGCCCGTCGCGGGTGCTGCTCCGGGCGTGTCGGACATCGCTTACGGCAGCGGCAACCGAACCGGGGTGCTCTGTGTCCAGCACGGCATCAACGACTGGGCGCAGCGCACCGGGCAGGGCCGGCCGCTGGCGGAGGACCATGATTTCGGGGCGAACACGCGGACCTGGGTGCGGAAGTTCCAGTCCGCCTCCCACCTCGCGGTCGACGGGATCGTCGGCAAGAACACCGGCAACAGCATCCTCGACAACCTGACGGGCGACAGCACCTGGCGCGCCAACTGCTACGACTACATCCCCAGCACGCACCACTGACGTACGGCGACGGCGGGCCGTCCCTTCCGGGGGGAGGGACGGCCCGCCGTGGTGTGCGCCCGAAAACGACGGGTCAGGTGCGGATCGTGAAGTGCAGCGTGTCGTCGAGAAACGGTATCTCCAGCCAGGGGTTCGGCTGGGCCATCATCGCGAGCAGCACGATGGCGACGCCCAGGACGCCGTACGTGATCATGTCCGTGAAGCGGGACCGCACCGCGAGCATGCCCACGTCGGGCAGCACCCAGCGCATCACGGCGCCCGCCATGAGCGCGACACCGATGAGGATCGTGCCGAAGCGGAACGCGTCCAGCGCGGTCACCAGCAGTCCCACGCCCACGACGGCGAGCACGGCGAGGATCGGCCACTGCCGGGCGGGCGCGGGCGCGCCCCGGGGTGCCGCCCGGCCGCCGCCCTCGGGCCGCGCGGTGTCCTGCGTGATCCGCGGAAACCGCCGGGACAGGGGTGCTCCCTGCGGCCCGTCTTCATCATCGGGAGCGGTGTGGGCGTCCGGCGCGGTGGGCTCGTCGGCGGCGCTCCGGTCGGCGGTCGAGGTGCCGCGCCCGCCCGGCCCGGCGGCCGCGGCGT